>ONWP01000341.1 GCA_900321595.1 uncultured Eubacteriales bacterium | reverse complement strand
GAAAAAAGCGACAGCCATCATGCTTGTTTTTCTTCTGCTCCTCGGCGTGTTTGCCGGGTGCGGGAAGAAGGACAGCGCGGAGAACCCAACCGGCGAAGTATCGGTAAACGCACAGCAGGAAGAAGCGCCGGAGACGACGAAGAGCGACCCTAAAAACAGCACGATCGATCTGTCCTGCGATGAGGGAAAAATCAGCTACGTTCGCTTTGAGAAGGCACATCCGGTTTTGACCGACGATGACAACGATGACGCACTGGTGTTCGTTTTTGAATTCACGAATTATCAGTCGTCCCCTGAACAGGTTCAGTCAGCTTTTGACATCGATTTTTATCAGAATGGCGCGGAGTTGACTGACAGCTTGTCGTATACGTCAGGTTGGGATGACGAAGCGAAGGATCAGTATGATTTAGTCCACGCGTTCTTTAATAATGCGCTGAAGGACGGAACGGTGACTTTTGGATGTCTTGTTCAGCCGAAAGATGACAGCCCGATCACGATCAATGTTACTGCTAACAACGGTGATGAAGACGCGAATCAGATGATGGAAGTCGATATTCGCGGAGGCGGGACACAGGATGCTGCTTCGCCGGAAACGACCGCTGCTGCCGTAACGACGGCTGCTGCGGGGACTACCGAAGCGAAAGAAGACACGAAACCGATCAAGCTGGGCGAGACCGTCGAGACGAATGATTTCAAGTACACGATCAACAGTGTTGATTTTTCCTATGAGATAATGCCGTCGAATATCGACAGCTTATATACGTCTTACGAGCCTGGCAGCGGAAAAGTGTTCATTCGGGTAGATGCCACATATTACAATCGCAGCAAAAGGAATGTCTGCGTTCGTGATCTGCCGAAACTGACCGCAGATTATGATAACGGCTACACGTATTCCGGACAATCGGTCGTGGACGATGGTGACGGCAGCTTTACATGGGCCAGTTCCTACGTTGTATGTGAGCCGCTGAATACATGCAGTATAGTCGGCATGATCGAGTGCCCTGAGGTCGTGGAGAGTTCTTCCTCCCCCTTGAAAATACTCATCACTCTTGGTTCAGATGTGTATGAGTACGTCGTCAGAGCGTAACACACCGGAAGTCAGCACAACACAACCAAACACTGAAGTAATCCATCGTAAAGAACGCGGGGGTCTGTCGGAACTCCGCGTTTTTTCTTTTCCGTGATCGACGCACAACGGAAAAAGCGCAGTACAGGATTCCTCTTGTGAAACACTGTTGGCTAATTCCTGCTGCCTGACGTCTCGTTCCGCAAACCCCTTGCATTTCCCCGCGGCAACCGCTATAATATTTCAGAGGAATCGAGGCGGAAGGGGGGATCGCCGTGGAGAACTATCAGCGGGCGCTGGACCGGCGTTTGGTGGAGCTGGCTGTGTCCGGGCGCGTGCCGCGGCTTCTGCTGCACGCGTGCTGCGCGCCGTGCTCGAGCTACGTTTTGGAGTCCCTGAGCCGGTACTTCGACATCACGGTTTTCTATTACAACCCCAATATCTCGCCGGAAAGCGAGTACCGGTACCGGGTGGACGAGCTCGTCCGCCTCGTGCGGGAGCAGCCCCACGCAAGGGCGGTGTCCGTCGTCGAGGGGACTTACGACCCTGCGCGGTTCTATGAGATCGCGAAGGGACGCGAGGACGAGCCCGAGGGCGGGGAGCGGTGCTTCGCCTGCTACCGGCTGCGGCTGGAGGAGACGGCGCGTTTCGCGTCGGCGGAGGGCTTCGACTGCTTCACCACCACGCTGTCGATCAGTCCCCATAAAAACGCCGAAAAGCTCAACGCCATCGGCGGCGAGCTGGGCGGCCGGTACGGTGTGGAGTACCTCTTTTCCGATTTCAAAAAGAAGGGCGGCTACGCCCGATCCATCGAACTGTCCCGGGAATACGGCCTGTACCGGCAGGACTGGTGCGGCTGCGTTTTCTCGAAGCTCGAATCTGAAACCAGGAGGCAATCAAAATGAAAGTCATGTCGTTCAACATTCTCTGCGGAGGCGGCGGGGAGCGGGATTGGACCTGCAGAAAGCAGCTCGTCATCGAGACGATCCGCCGGGAGGCGCCGGATACGTTCGGCGTGCAGGAGGCGCACAGCGACTGGATGGAAACGCTG
>ONWP01000339.1 GCA_900321595.1 uncultured Eubacteriales bacterium | reverse complement strand
GATCCGAACAACGCGGAAACGTATCTGGCGATGTATGATGACGTCCCGGCGATCCTCGCGTCCATCGAGTTTAAAGATGGCGTCACGGTGCTCTCCGGATAACCACAGGAAGGATCAGACGAAAAAACACAGCCGTTTTGTTCTCAGACGCGTAAGCGCCGGAAGCGTTTTTCCCGCTTCCGGCGTTTTCCTTCCGTAAAACAGACGGCGACTCTTTTTACTTGCAAATCAACGCGTCAGCCGCTATAATATTTTCGGGAGGGAAATGTACATGAAAAAACACCTCATCTGCGTCCTCACGGCGATCGCGCTGCTGTGCGCCGTTCTGCCGGCAAAGGGAGCGGAATTTCTGTTGGTGGGCGACGTGAACGAAGACGGACGCGTCACAGCGCTCGACGCGCGGCTCACCCTGCGCGCAAGCGCAAGTCTGGAGCGCTTCACGCCCCGGCAGAAACGCGCCGCCTCTGTACTGCGCTTTGACGACCGGGTCACCGCGGCGGACGCCAGAGCCATCCTGCGCACCAGCGCGCGTCTGCAGACGCTGCCGGGCTTCGTCACCGCAGAGGGCGAAGTCCACATCGTGACCCTCGACGGAAACAACGACGACAAGGAGCTCGCGGTGGCGCAGGCCGTCGCGCGCATCACCGCGCCGGTCCAGGCGCTGGACTCCGACTATGAAAAAGAACTGTATCTGCACGACTGGATCGTGGAGAACTGCGAATACGACACGGAACTGGCGTCCTCCGACCAGCGCTTATTCCGGGAGATGCCGGACAGCGCGACGGCGTACGGCTGCCTCGTATTGGGCAAAGCCGTCTGTCAGGGATACTCGGCGGGCTTTATCCGGCTGCTGAACGCGGTCGGGATCCGCAGCGAATACGTGATCAGCGACCGGATGGATCACGGCTGGAACGTGGTTTGGCTCGACGGCGAGCCCTATTATGTGGACGTGACCTGGGACGATCCGATCCTGCAGCCCGGACAGACGCTGACGGACGCGGCAATGCACCGCTATTTCAATCTGACGAGTGAGAAGATTTCCGCGAATCACTACGGATGGGTGCCGAACGTGCTCTGCACGGCGACGACATACCGGTATCAGCCGTCCGGATACGACGTGATCCTCGATACGGGCGACACGGACGTACTCGCGAAGGTCGAAGCCGCCATCGACGCCGCTGTCGCCGACGGCCGCAGCAGCGTTCAGATCTTCAGCTATGACGAGGCGATGCTGCAGTCGCTTTATCAGAATGACGCGGATACGCTGTTCGACTATGTCTTTGACCGAAATTACGGCACCGGCTTCAGAACCGCGTACTTCACGGGCTCCGTGACGTTCTCATGGTCATGATCAAGGGGGGATCTCTGTGAACAAACACCCGTTTCTGCTGTTCTTCGCCGGCCTCGCGATCACCTTCTGTCTGACGGGCACAGCGCAGGCGCAGCCCCGGACACAGCTGCTCGCCGGCGATCTGGATTTCGACGGCCGGGTGACCGCTGTGGACGCGCGGCTGGCGCTGCGCGGCAGCGCGCACCTGCAGACGCTGAGCGACCGGCAGAAGCGCGCCGGATCGGTGCTGCGGTTTGACGACAACGTGATAGCGGCCGACGCGCGGCACATCCTGCGCATGAGCGCCGAGCTGGAAACGCTCGACGTCTACCTGAATGAAAGCGGTCCGGTCGAAAAACAGCCGTTTACAAAAACCGAACGGCTCCCGGACAGCGAGATCCCTGCATCCGCCCGGGCGCTCGCGAGCGGAAAGCTCCGCATCACGGGCGCCGTCGCGGACGCGGACGCCGCCCTGCCGGTCGATCTGTCCGTAAGTCCCAACGCGCTGCGGATCCGCCTGGCGCAGGAGGACGCCGATCTGCTGCTGAAGCCGGTCACGCGGCTCATCGGCGGCACGCGTGTGGAGGCGTATCTGCTGGCTGAGCGGGGAGACGCGCGGCGCTTTAAGCAGATCGCGCCGGCTGACCTCGGGCTGACGCAGGAGACGCTGAACGCGGTCGCGTTCCCGGTCCTGCCGCTGAACGCGCAGTTTCGCTATCTCGCGGAATTTGACGGCATGCGTCGCTGGGTCTTCGGCGACGACCGGGTCGTTTTAGAGATCGACGCCGAAGGGGACGCGCCGACAGCAGTCTGCGTTTACGGCGCGGACCGGACGCTGCTGGCCCGCACGGAGATCACCGTCGCAGGCGGCGTCTGGACCTGCCGCGGCGAAAACGGACGGTTTGACCTGCGCTTTGCGGACGGACGGTTGCAGTCGATCACCGTCTACAGCGCGGAGGACGCGCTTCTCACACGTCTGGACGTCACGGAAACATTCTTCGGCGACGCGCTGCCGGACGACTGGTTCACAACAAAAGGATACCTCCGGTTCCCGTCAAACGGCGACTTCGACGCATGGCTCGCGGGGGAAGGCTGACGCTTTTCAGCAAAAATATCACCGGAAGAGGCGGGAACGCTTCTTCCGGTGTTGTTTATATCGTCTTCTTGTAATCAATTATCCTTCTGTGGAAGAGAAGATAAACCCGTTTTCAAGATCGCAGCAAAGGTTTGTGTTCGGCTTCCAGTCCTTCGCATATTAGTATGCTTCTTCAAGTGTGATCATACAGATGCCCCCTGTCGGATCCATTCATTGCCCTTTCATCATACTATACCGCGTTTTCCCTGTCAATATTCCCGCCGGACATATACAAAAAGACCCCGCTTTCGCGGAGCCTTCGTTCGTTTTCGGTCGATCACATCGCGGTGTAGCCGCCGTCGACGGGCAGGTTCACGCCGGTGACGTAGCTGGACGCGGGGCTGGCCAGGAAGATCGCGGCGGCGTCAAGCTCGCCCTCCTCGCCGTAGCGCTCCTCGGGGATCATGGTCTTCGCGTTGGCCTGGAAGAAGTCGCTGTTGAGCGTGTCGCGGGTCAGGTCGGTGTAGAAGTAGCCCGGGCAGATCGCGTTGACGGTGATGTTGTACTTGCCCCACTCGGCGGCGAGGGCTCTGGTCATGTTGACGACGCCGCCCTTGGCCGCGTGATAGGGCGCGGAGCCGGCGATCTTGTTGCCGACCAGACCGTACATGGACGCGATATTGATGATGCGGCCGTACTTCGCGGCGATCATGGCCTTCTTCGCGACGGCTCTGGCGACGCGGAAGGAACCAAACAGGTCAATATTCATTTCGTTGCCGAACTGCTCGTCAGTGATATCCTCAGCGGGAGCCACCGCGCCGGTGCCGGCGTTGTTGATCAGGATGTCGACGCGGCCGAACTTCGCGAGAACGGCGTCTACCATCGCCTCGACAGCTGCCGTATCGGTGATGTCGCAGCGAACAGCCAGCGTCTCAACGCCGAATTCGTCCGCGATCTCCTTGGCGACGGCGTCGATCTTCTCCTGACGGCGGGCGACGGCGACGATGGAAGCGCCCTGATTGGCAAGTGCCTTCGCCATCTGCACGCCCAGGCCGGTGGAGCATCCGGTAACGATCGCGACCTGTCCCTTGAGGTCAAAATAATTCTTCATGTGATGTATCCTCCTTACGGTTCGTGACGGCCGCGAACGCCGCAGCCAAAGTTTATGATAACACAGCCGTCCGGGATTTGCAACACCGGACGGCAAATTTGTTAAACTATTGTCAGGAATGCCATTCAATCGTCACATCACCGCCGCCGAGCGTCTCCGCCAGCCCGGACGGATCGTCAATATGTCCGATCGGCGTGTAGCTGTAGCCGGTGTCGAAGCTCTCATAGAAAACGACAAGGCAGCTGTCTCCGTAGAGCATCACGTCCCCCGCCTCGATATGACCGACAGCCCGGCTGTCTGTCGGCAGCGTTTCAGACAGGTACGCGTATTTTTCGTTGCCGTTCAGCTCGCGCATTTCCAGCGTCATGGGCAGCATTTCCGCCATCGCGCGCGCCGCCTCCGAATCCGCCGTCGTTACGGCAAACGCGCTTCCGTTTACGGTCAGGGTCAATCCGGCCGCCTCCGTTTCTGTCGGGTTCGCCGGTTCAGAGGGCTCTGCCGGCGCGGGTTTCAGGCCGGCCGCCCAGTCGAAAACCTGTTCCCGGGTCGCGCTGCCGGGGAACCGAACGCCGTCAAGCCAAGTCGCGTCCGGCGCCAGCGCGTGCAGATTGTCCGCGCTCGAGCCCACGCCGCTCGAACCGGACGTGCAGAAGGGCGCGATGGTCTTGCCGGCAAAGAAATGCGCCTCCAGGAACGTGCAGATGATCCGCGGCGCCTGCCCGTGCCAGATGGGATACCCGAGCGCGATCAGATCGTAACCGGAGACGTCAACGGTTCCGGCGATCTCCGGCCGCGCGGTCGGATCCTGCTGTTCCCGATCCGCCCGGCAGTCGGTGTAATACTTCAGGTCGTCCTCCGTGTACGGGACGGCAGGCTCGATCTCATAGAGGTCGGCGTCGAGCGCCTCCGCAGCGTATTCCGCCACGGCGCGCGTGTGGCCGGTCGCGGAAAACACAACGACCAGAGTTCGTGAAACATGCTGCGGTTCGGGGTCGGTCGAAGGCGTCGAAGACGGATCCAGCTTCCCGCATGACGCCGCCAGATTCAGCGCGACGATCAGCGCCGCGAAAAAGGAGATCAGCCGTTTCATGGCTATCACCGCTGCCGTCATCACGCGTTCAGGTATTTGTCGTAAAACGCGGCGATGCGGTCGAAGGGAATGACGTGCGCCGCGCCGCCGTCGTACAGATCCGTATGGCTCGCGCCGGGGATGATCACCAGCTCTTTATTCGCCGCGTATTTGCTGTCCCGGATCATGTCCGCGTAGGCGTCGCGGCCGAAGTAGCAGGAGTGCGCCTTGTCGCCGTGCAGCACCATCACCGCGGAGCGGATCTCGTTCGAGTAGCACAGGATCGGCTGATTGATAAACGACATGCAGCCCGTCACGTTCCAGCCGGCGTTGGAATTGAGCGAACGGGGATGATAGCCGCGCTTCGTTTTATAATAGTCGTAGTAGTCCTTCACGAAGAAGGGCGCGTCCTCCGGAAGCGGGTCCACCACG
>ONWP01000065.1 GCA_900321595.1 uncultured Eubacteriales bacterium | reverse complement strand
CGTCGGCCTGAGCACATGTCCGAACTGGATCTCGTTGCGCGCGTAGTCCGAGCGGATATTTGTATCAAAACAGGTCTTCAGGAAACGGTGGTCGTCCTGCCAGTCCATAACGGTGTCAAACCGGATCTCAGGGCTGTCGGCGAAGAAGATCATATCCTGCCTGATCGTTGATTTCTCAGAGATCCGCCAGGTGAGCCGAAGGATATAGGCCGCTTCGCCGTTTGAAACCACTTCACAGGATTCCAGATCGGATACCGGCTTATATTTCAGCTGAATGTCGGCGTCGATGTCCCAGTTATCCCAGGACGCGGGCGCGTCCTCCGCCATCACAAAGGTGTTCAGCGCGTATCCCTCTCCGCAGAGCTCACGACCGGCGCGTTTGTCGATGAGGGAGCAAATCGTCATATTCTCCGCGAACACAACAGAATAATACGGCGTTTCCAGACGGCGGCCGTCCGCGACAAACGGGGAGCCCGAAGCGGTCGTTTCATCCTTCAGCGGAAGCGTGATCCCGGAGAATGCGGGAACGGTCAAGCCGCTGACGATCCATTTTTCGGTACCGTGAATATCCGTATACCGCTGCATTTTGCAGTCAGCGTCCGGCTGCTTGCCCTTCGGCAGCTCGATAAACAGCGGATCCTGTCTGTCAAACGACAGCGTATTCGTCAGTGTTGCGAAGGCGCTGTCGTCATTGTCGAGGATCTGCCCGATCAACTCGCCGGCGGACCGGATCAGCGCGCCGGTTTGCGCCCTGGATTCTTCGTGCGCTCTTGTTATGCACGTGCCGGGAAGAATGTCGTGGAACTGATTGACAAGCAGCGCCTCGTAGAGCGGCGCGATCTTCTCTTCGGACGCGGCCGTATGGTTCCGTACGGCTTCATTGACCGTGAACAGCTCCAGATCGCGCAGAATGAGCTCAGCCTTCCTGTTGTTGCGCCTGATCGTGTGCTGGTTGGTCAGGGTGCCGCGGTGCAGCTCCAGATAAAGCTCTCCGCGATACGTGTTCGGGGCTGTCAGCTCTTTTTCGAGTTGATCCATAAAATCGCTGACACTGGTGTAATAGGTCTTTCCGACTTCGGCAAGATCCTGCGCTCTTCGCGCGAGCTCGATCATCTCAAACATCGGTCCGCCGCCGCCGTCTCCGTATCCGTATGCGGCCAGCCGTTTGCCTGTGACGGATTTCTGTTTGATATCATGTGTGATGCGCCAGATATCGTCGATGGCAGGGAAGTGGTGGCTGGTGTTGAAATGCGTCAGCACGCGCGTGCCGTCGATGCCCTCCCACCAGAACGAATCGTACGGAAACGCGTTGGTGTCGTTCCAGCTGAGTTTGGTCGTCAGGAAGTACTTGACGTCGCAGCCCTTCATGATCTGCGGGATCGCGGCGGAGTAGCCGAAAGTATCCGGCAGCCAGAAGCAGTCGGCGGTGTAATTGTAGTATTTCCGCGTGAAGCGCTGTCCCCAGAGGAACTGTCTGATCATTGCTTCGCCGCCGGTGATATTGCAGTCGCATTCGACCCAGACCGCGCCGTTCGGTTCATAGCGGCCGGACGCGACGGCTTCGCGGATCCGCTCGAACAGCTCCGGATAGTTCTGCCGGATGAATTCGCCGTGCAGAGAGGAGCTTTGCACGAAACGGTATTCCGGGTACTGCTCCATCAGAGAGAGCTGATTGGCATACGTGCGGGCGACCTTCTTTTTCGTCTCTCCGACATGCCAGAGCCAGGCGGTGTCCATATGGGAATGCCCGATCAGACCGAGCTGCGGCGCGCTGTCGCCGGATCTGTTGGCCAGAACCTGCTTCAGGATCGGCGCGGTTTCACGGAGTCCCTGTATAAAGAGCGCCGGCGTCGTATCCTCCGGGAGCAGATACGCCTTTTCCTGCACAGCATACAGCGCGTTGATCGCTTTGCCGCGCATAAAGCTGTCGGCAGGGAGCGTATCGACGAGCTCGATCACGCTCATCAAATCAAAATAGTAGTCGGAGATTTCACTGTTTTTCGTGCAGATATCCGCACCGTTGTAGATGAAATTATAGTTTTTAATGCCGCCCGGATGACCGATCTCATAGCCGGGGTAGTCGTGGCCGCCGTAGAATTCGATCACGACGGACAGCGTTTCACCGCCCTGCGTCTTCGCTTTCATCAGATCGCAGTAATGATTGCCGTGCCCGGTATAAACGATCTTGGTTGCGAATGTGCCCTTTGCCTGTCCGTTCACAAAGAGAAGCGCTTCGTAGCCTTCCACATGCGGTTTGATGAACAGGTCAAGGCCGTCGAGCGATTGCGGCACCGTGTATTCTGTTTTCAGCCAGAGATACGAGTCTTTGCCGTACCAGGCGTCACCGCGGCTGATCGCATTGAAAAGGTCGTCCGCAGGACACTCGTACAGGCTGTCCTTTGTGACATAGGCCTGAAAGTCGATCGTATCCCTTGTCTGGAAGATCATCGGCTCGAGCGTATCCGCGAAGCGCTGGATCTTGTTTTTGAGCCGATTGATCTGAGAGTCGTGAAACATGAACATCACCTCGAAATTCGCTGATGCGTAAATTATACAATACAACAATCTTGATTGCAACCGAAAAACGCTTGTTTTGTGCAGATGGTTTCGGTATAATAGTGGCGTCTGGAGGGCGATCACATGAATGTGTATGACTTTGACAATACGATCTATGACGGCGAGAGCGCGCTTGATTTTTTTCTTTGCTATGTGCGGGAGAATCCGGAAATGCTGCTGTATATCCCGAAGGTGATGCGCGCGATGCTGCGATACAAGCGGGGGAAGGTCACAATTGAGCAATTCATGGATGATTACGCGCCGCTGATCCAAAAATACTATTGTCAGTATGACCGGTGGGACGCTTTCACAAAGAAGTTCTGGGATGATCATATGGACAGGATCAAACCCTTCTATGAATCTGTGCGCAAACCTGACGATGTGATCCTGACCGCGTCCCCGACGCTGACTGTCAGGGAGATCGCCTCAAGACTGGGGATCCGCAACTACGTGTGCTCCGTCATAAACCAGGAGACCGGCCGCGTGGAAAAGCTGTGTATGCGGCAGAATAAGGTGAAATACTTCTTTGAAACCTATGGAGAGGACGCGAAGATCGACGATTTTTACACGGATTCCGTGGAAAACGACAGCTTTATCGCCTTGCGCGCAAGACGCGTATTCCTCGTGAAAGGCCCGCGGATCGAACGGATAAAATAGCCGATAACCGGAATGACGATTTGCGGCAATTTGTTGATTCCTACAAAATCGACAAATGTTTGCCAAAACAGTTGCAATCACGTAAAGAACAGGTTAAAATAATCGGGAATAAAAGGGGACTTTCGGGTCTTCGAATACAGGAGGAAACAGATATGTCAGTTAAAGTTGCCATTAACGGTTTCGGCCGGATCGGTCGTCTGGCGTTCAGACAGATGTTCGACGCTGAGGGTTATGAGATCGTCGCGATCAACGACCTTACCAAGCCCAGCATGCTCGCCAACCTGCTCAAGTATGATACCGCGCAGAAGGGCTACTGCGGCTACATCGGCCAGGATCTTCACACCGTCAGCGCTGACGATGAAGCCGGTACGATCACCGTGGACGGCAAGACACTGAAGATATACGCCGAGAAGGACGCGAAGGATCTGCCCTGGGGCGAGCTTGGCGTCGACGTCGTTCTG
>ONWP01000096.1 GCA_900321595.1 uncultured Eubacteriales bacterium | reverse complement strand
TTGATGAGCTTCGCGGTGATGAAGCCGGATTCGCAGCCCTTGAGCTTCTCGTCAGAGAGCACATGGACGAGCTGGAAACGGTCGCAGTTCTTCGCGATCTCGGCAAACTCATCCTCAAACAGCGCTTCCGCGAGCGTCGGCGTGCCGTAGAGCAGAACCAGGTTCGCGTCTTCGTCGCCGTCCGCGATGGCCTTTGCCAGGGACCGGAAGGGGGTGATGCCGCTGCCGCCGGCTACGCCGATGATCGTCTTCGCGTCGCGCAGAGGCTCGTAGGTGAATTCCCCGAGCGGCGCGCTGGCGGCGAAGCTGGTGCCGACCGTCCAGTTGTCAAGGATGTAGCCGCTGACGATGCCGTCGGGCACACGCTTGATCGTGAGTCTGTATTCGCCGGCAAGCGCCTCCTGCGGGGACGAGGACAGCGAATAGGGACGCGTGTAGATCTTGCCGTCGATCACGACCTCGATGGCGAGGTAGCTGCCCGCGCTGAAATACGCGAGGACGGTCGTTCCCATATCGGCGCAGGGCGTCAGAACATACGTTTTGACGTCGTCGCTGAAGGGAATGATCCGGCTCACCGTGAGGAACTGCACGTTCGGGTGCAGCGCGTCCGCGAGACGGTTCGGCGTGTAGGACGCGATCGCCGGGACGGCTTCGTCCGCGGCGGCGTTGATGGTCTTTGTTCTGTCCACAACCATTTTCACGAAGGCCATGGGGGACAGGATCCGCAGGTCGTTTTTCGCCATCTTATTTGCCCTCCTTGATTCTCGCAATAACCTTTTCGGCAGTCATCCGGCCGGACGCGTAGGCGGAGGAATAACCGTCGCCGCGAATGTGATGCCCGCCGCAGTAGGACAGGTGCGGCGTGTTGAAGTCGGCCGCCTCCATGGCTGTTCTGGCGATGATATTGTCCCACTTGTCCACCCGGTAGCCGTAGATAGTGCCGTCGGGCGTGCCGAGATAGCGGGCGAAGGTGACGGGCGTCGCGACGCTGATCTCCTCGATGTGGGAGCGCACATCGACGCCGAGCGTCTGCTCGAAATCCTCAATGTAGGTTTTCGCGAGCTCGTTTTTCCATTTCTTGTAATCCTGCGGCTTCAGATCGGCGGGCATATCGCCGCCGAACATGGGGATCGAGAAGAACAGCGTGCTCGTGCCTTCGGGCGTGCAGTCCGGCACGACGGTATTCAGACAGTTGACGATGTAAAGTCCCTTGTCCTGCCGGTTCTCATACTGCTTGCGGGGGTCGCGGCTGTTCGTGATGAAGATCGTATAGTCCTTTATGCCCAGTTCCTCGGCGGTGCAGTCGAGTCCCAGATAGACCGTCGCGATGGAGATGCCGAAGTTCCGCGCGGAGGCGAGCTTGCGGCTGCGCGCGTCCACCTTCGCCGGGTTGGACATGCGCAAGACGTTGTCCGGAATGACGTTGGAGATGATCTCCTTCGCGGTCAGCTCCTCGCCGCCGGCGATCACGCCGCGCACGCCGCCGTCGTCGCTGTACAGGAACTCCGAGACGGGGCAATTGAAGCGGACCTCGCCGCCGTTTTTGCGGATGACGTCGACGAGCATCGAGGAAAGCTCATGGGATTTCTTGCCGGGCATGGCCGGCTTGTCGAGGACGTAGCCCGCGACCATGCTCAGGAAGTGCAGCGCGTTGAGCTCATCGGTCGGCACACCCAGATAGCACCAGTACGTGTTGATGATGTCCTTCGCCTTCTGCGGCATCATCAGCGCGTCCTCGACCTCCTCGGCCGAGTGAGACGCGACCCGGACAAAGTCGATGTGCTTTGTCAGGAGGATCGCGGGATTCGGGATCGGATGCGCGTCCATGTACGCGAGCGCCTCGTCGATCTTGCGGTTCGTGTCAAGGAAGGCCTCCGCCGACTTGCGGGAGCCGGGCACGGCTTCTTCGAGGGAATCCAGAAAACCGTCCCTGCCGGCCTTGAGCGTCACGTCGAAGCCGCCGGGACATTTGCTGATCACGCGAAACGCGTTCTCCTCATAGAACCAGTCCGGCTGGATCCCCAGCTCGTCAAACAGCTGCCAGACGGCGGAGGGATTCTCCTTCGTGCCGACGCCGCACAGCTCGTGCAGGCTCGGCTCGAATTCGAACCGGCCTCTGCGGAAGCTGGTCGCGCAGCCGCCGGGAAGGTTGTGTTTTTCAAGCAGCAGCGTTTTCAGACCGGCCTTCGCCGTCAGTGCGGCGGCGACCATGCCGCCGTTGCCGGCGCCGACAACGATCACGTCATATTGTTGCATGCAGATTCACGCTCCTTTTACGATAAAAGTTTTATAACAAATTCATTTTAACATGACGCGCGGTGTATTTCAATAAATATTACGCGACCAAATCTGAAAAAATGTGCGAAAAAGACGCGGAAAAATGAAAAAAGCGGTTGCAAAAGAGAAAATGTTGTGGTAAAGTATATAGGCGTTCTTATGCGTCGGGCTCCGGTTGGACGCCGAAGCTCGACGGCAATTAATGGTACGCAGCGTACATTAAGGCGGTCGGTCCTCTGGCACATGCTTGTTAAGAACGGCTGAAAACATTTTGGAGGTATAACAGACATGGACGCATTGAAATTGATCGCACAGGATTCGTTCAAGGCTGAGATCCCGGCGTTTTCCATCGGCGACACCGTTCGCATCGGTGTTCGCATCAAGGAAGGCGACAAGGAACGAATTCAGTACTTCGAGGGTACCGTGATCGCCCGCAAGGGTTCCGGCATCAGCGAGACGTTTACCGTCAGACGTGTTTCCTACAACGTCGGCGTGGAACGCGTGTTCCCCATCCACAGCCCCAACGTGGACAGCGTGAAGGTGATCAGACGCGGTAAGGTTCGCAGAGCGAAGCTCTACTACCTGCGTGACCGTGTCGGCAAGGCCGCGAAGGTCAAGGAACAGCTGAAGTAATGCGATCAAAGGGGCTTCTCAAGTCCCTTTTTTTGCTTTTTTTCGGAGGTGCGTCATGGATAGCGGGAAGCGCGGCCGCAGCCCGGTCGCTGACACGGCGGTCAGGACCGTATACGGCTGGATGAAGGTGTTCACGCTGGTCTTTTGCGCCGGGACGCTGCTTTTCGGCATATGCTTTCGCCTGTTTCGCGTCAGCGGCATCAGCATGGAGCCGACGCTTGTGAACGGGGATATGGTCCTCGTGAACAGCCTGATCGCTTCGGTCGAAACCGGCGACGTGGTCGTCATTCACTCCGATATCGAAGGAACGAGCAGCATCGTCAAACGCGTGATCGCCGTGGCGGGGCAGTCCGTAAGCGTTGATTACGCCGCCGGGACGGTCACCGTCAACGGCGCGGATCTGCCGCAGCCTGTCATCCTGCGCGTGGAGGATCTGGCCAGGAACGTGGACGACGAGGTGCGCTATCCCTATACGGTTCCCGCCGGGTCGATTTTCGTCATGGGAGACAACACCCGCGGCAGCTTTGACTCCAGAGCAAGGCGAATCGGCGCCGTCGATCGCCGCTTCGTCGTCGGCAAGGTGGCGGCGCGCAGCGGCCGGGAAGGCTTCGGCATCGTGCGCAGTCGTCAATAATCTGAACAAGAGAGTTGTTTGAATATGAAAAAAATCATTGAGAGCATTTACGATCTCGTCGCGTCCCTGACCGCGGCGGTGCTGATCATCGTGCTGCTCTTTATCTTCGTGTTCCGCGTCGTCGGCGTCAGCGGCGAATCCATGCTGCCCACGCTGCAGGACGGCAACTGGCTTGCCGTTACAGCCTGCAAGCAGACGTATCATTATAAGGATATCGTCATCGTCACAGAGCCGAACGCGCTGAGCGAGCCGATCGTCAAACGCGTCATCGCGACGGGCGGACAGTGGGTCAATGTGGATTACGACACGGGATACGTATACGTCGGCGATACGGCGGATACGATGGAAAAGCTCGATGAGCCGTACACGGCGTCGCTGACGGATGTGCGGCATATCGACGACGAAAACGAGTATCCGATCCAGGTGCCGCAGGGCAAGCTGTTTTGCATGGGCGACAACCGCAACCATTCGACCGACAGCCGGTCGTATCTTGTGGGGTTTGTTGACGAACGTTTCGTCATGGGGAAGGCTTTCACGCGTTTTATCCCGATGGGACAGTTCGACATCTACGAGTCCTCAAAGTGATCGGAGAATTCGGTCATGGCTGAGGCGATCAAACAGACGGTCCAGTGGTTCCCCGGCCATATGGCCAAAACGCGGCGGCTCATCGGCGAAAACATGAAGAAGGTCGACGGCGTCGTCATCCTGCTGGACGCGCGCATCCCCGTCAGCAGCCGGAATCCGGAGCTGGACGAACTGACGCGGGGGAAGCGCCGGCTCTTCATTCTGAATAAAGCGGATCTGGCGGATCCGGTCGTGACAGACCGCTGGCTGGCGGCGCTGCGCAGCAACGGCGACAACGCCATGTCGATGGACTGCCGTTCCGGACGGTGGCAGAATGATTTCCGGCAGGAGGCGAAGCGGATGCTCGCGCCCGTCATCCGCCGAAACGAGGAGCGCGGCATGCCGGGCAAGACCGTCCGGCTGATGGTGCTCGGGATCCCGAACACGGGCAAGAGCACGTTTATTAACGGCCTGTGCGCGAAGGCGAAGGCCAAGACGGAGGATCGCGCCGGCGTAACGCGCGATACCCACTGGTACAACACCGGCGACGGCGTCGAGCTGCTGGATACGCCCGGCGTGCTCTGGCCGAAGTTTGAGGATCCGGAGGTGGGCGACAAGCTGGCGTTCACCGGCGGCGTCAAGGATCAGGTCCTGGACGTGGAGACGCTTGCGGTGCGGTTCCTGGACGCGATCGCCCGCGAGCATCCGGATCGCCTGACCGCGCGGTACGGCGTGACGGATTTCGAATCGATGATGCCGTGGGAGCTGCTTGAGGCCATCGGCGCGAAGCGCGGCATGAAGATACGCGGCGGCGACGTCGATACGCTGCGCTGCGCGAATATGCTGCTGGACGAATACAGAGCGGGCAAGCTCGGACGCATTTCCCTGGAAATGCCGGAGAAATCGATATGACGTATGAATTTGAAACACTGGCGCACGCGGACGGATTTGCCGTCGTGGCCGGCGTGGACGAGGCCGGGAGAGGCCCGCTCGCGGGACCTGTGTTCGCGGCGGCCTGCATCCTGCCTGCCGGGCTGGAGGACGCCGGGATCAATGATTCCAAAAAACTCAGCGAGAAAAAACGCGACGCGCTGTACGATCTGATCCGGGAACGCGCCGAAAGCTGGTGCGTGGCGTCCGCTTCTCCCGAGGAGATCGATGAGATCAATATCCTGAACGCGACGTTCCTCGCGATGAAGCGCGCGGTGGACGGCCTTTCCGTGCGGCCGGACCTGCTGCTGGTGGACGGCAACCGCTGTCCCGGCACCGGGATCCCGGAGCGCGCGCTCGTCAAGGGGGACGCCAAATCGATCTCCATCGCCGCAGCGTCGATCCTCGCGAAGGTGTCGCGGGACCGCCATATGCTGGAGCTTGACGCGCTTTACCCGGAATACCGGTTCGCGCAGCACAAGGGGTATCCGACGAAGCTGCATTATGAGATGCTTAAGGCGCACGGCGTTTCGCCGGTGCACCGGCGGTCGTTCCTGAAAAATCTGGACGAGAAATGACCGAACGGCGCAAGCGCGGTCTGTACGGCGAAATGGCCGCCGCCAGATATCTGCGCGACGAAGGCTATGAGATCCTGGCGGCGAATTACCGCGTCAGGGCGGGGGAGATCGACCTCGTCGCCGGCGACGGAGCGTTTGTCTGCTTCGTCGAGGTCAAGACGCGGGATCCGGACGCTTTCTTCGATCCCGCGGAAGCGGTCGACGCCGGGAAAGCCGAACGTGTCCGCGCGGCGGCAGCGGCGTTCCTTGCCGCGACCGGGCTCTCGCTGCCCGCGAGGTACGACATTATGGAAGTGACGGCGTCGCCGGACGGCTACGCCTGCAAATACATCAAAAACGCATTCTGACGGAAAGGATAAAACTATGCTTTATACTTCGACCAGAGACGCATCCCTGCGCATCACCTCCGCGGAGGCCATCACGCGCGGGATCTCCGCCGACGGCGGACTTTTCGTTCCCTGTGAGACGCCGAAGATCGACGAGGCTTTCCTCGCAAAGCTGGTGGAGATGTCTTACACGGATCGGGCAAAGGCCATCCTGAAACTGTATCTGACCGACTTCGATCCCGCGGAGATCGACGCCTGCGTGGACGCGGCCTACGCGCCGGGCAAATTCTCGTCCGCCGACGTGGCGCCGGTCGTGACGCTGCACGACAACGTGAACGTGCTGGAGCTGTGGCACGGCCCGACCTGCGCGTTCAAGGATATGGCGCTGCAGCTGCTGCCGCATCTGCTGAAGGCCTCCGCGGCGAAGACGCTGCGGGACAAGAAGATCGTGATCCTGGTCGCGACCAGCGGCGACACCGGCAAGGCGGCGCTGGAAGGCTTCCGCGACGTGGAAGGCACAAACATCGTCGTGTTCTATCCCAACAGCGGCGTGAGCCCCATGCAGCAGAAGCAGATGCAGACGCAGGAGGGCGCGAACGTCGGTGTGTGCGCGGTCAACGGCAACTTTGACGACGCGCAGACCGGCGTGAAGGCGATCTTCACGGATCCCGCCGTCAAGCAGCTGTTTGACGAAAAGGGCTACGTCTTCTCCTCCGCGAACTCCATCAACTGGGGGCGGCTGGTGCCGCAGATCGTATACTACTTCTCCGCGTACGCCGATATGGTGCGTCAGGGGAAGATCACGCTTGGCGACGAGATCAATTTTGTCGTGCCGACGGGCAATTTCGGCAACATTCTGGCGGCCAACTACGCCGTGAACATGGGGCTCCCCGTGCGGAAGCTCATCTGCGCGTCCAACGCGAACAACGTGCTGACGGATTTCATCACCACCGGCGTATACGACCGGAACCGGCAGTTCTATATGACGGTTTCGCCGTCCATGGATATCCTGATCAGCTCCAATCTGGAGCGGCTGATCTTCGCTCTTTCCGGCGAGGACGACGCGGCGGTGCGGACGCTGTATGACGCGCTGAAGAAGACGGGCCGGTTCGACGTGGGACAGGCGACAGGCGACCGGATCCGCGCGCTGTACGCGGCGGGCTGCTGCGACGACGCGGCGACGAAGCGCACCATCCGTGAGACGTTTGAGAAGCATCAGTACCTTTGCGATACGCATACGGCGGTCGCGGTGCGCGTCTACGAGGATTACCGCGCGAAGACAGGCGACCAGACGCCGGCCGTCATCGATTCCACCGCCAGCCCCTACAAATTCTGCACCAGCGTCGTGGAGGCGCTCGGCGAGACCGTGGACGGCGACGACTTCGCGATGCTCGAAAAGCTGGAAGCGATCACCGGCATCGCGGCGCCCGCGCAGCTGGCCGGTCTGCGGGACAAGGCGATCCGTTTTGAGGGCGTTTGCGAGCGGAACGTGGACGATATGCGCGCGGTGATCCAGCGGTCGCTGGGACTCTGAAGCTGATATGGCGCTGTTTGCCATCGGCGATACGCATCTGTCCCTGGGCGCGGACAAATCCATGGAGGTCTTTCGCGGCTGGGAGAACTACGTGGAGCGGCTGGAAAAAAACTGGCGCGCCGTGGTGTCGGACGAGGATACGGTCGTGATCGACGGCGACATCTCCTGGGGCATGCACCTGGACGACTGCGAAAAGGATTTCGCCTTTCTGCACGCGCTGCCCGGGCGCAAGCTGCTGATCAAGGGGAACCACGACTACTGGTGGGAGACGCGCCGCAAGATCGACCGGTTTCTCGAGGAACACCGTTTTACGTCCATGCAGGTCGTTTTCAACGACGCCGTGCGGGTCGGGGATCTCACGGTCTGCGGCAGCCGCGGCTGGTTTTTCGACGACGAGTCCGCCGATACGCTCAAGGTGCTCAACCGGGAACGGCAGCGGCTGATCCGTTCGATCGAGTCGGCGCAGCCCGGTACGACGCCGGTCGTGTTCCTGCACTATCCGCCGGTCATGGACGGCCGCCGCTGTGAGGAGATCTTTTCTGTTCTGACGGAATACGGGATCAGACGCTGCTACTTCGGACATATCCACGGGGATACCACCGGCAGATATGACGATTTCACCGAAGACGGCGTTCGGTTTTCCCTGATCGCGGCGGATCGGCTGAAATTCTGTCCGAAGCTGGTGTCGCGCGATCTCGATTTCGTGCAATAATGCCAAAAACGCGTGGCGTATATGAAATAAAATTCTTCAGCCTCCACACAAAAAAATCAAAAATTCATGTGGAAAAGCGGGCGGGAGTCTGCTATAATCTACAAGTTGAAAATATCGGCAGCTCATCTGATGAGCAGAGAGGAAATTGACATGAAGCTGAATGCATGTGAAAAGACGGACGTCAACGTATATAGCCTTGACATTACCGTCGAGGCGGCGGAGTTCGCCGGCGCTGTCGCGAAGGTCGCGGCGCGTGAGCTCAAGAAGATCCAGATTCCCGGCTTCCGCAAGGGCAAGGCGCCCAGAGCGATGGTCGAGAAGATGTACGGCAAGGACGTGTTCTATGAGGACGCGCTGGAGCTCGTTTTCTCCGACAACTACCTGGCCGCCGTAGAAGAGTCCAAGCTGGACGTCGTCGGCGATCCGTTCGATTTCAACGTCGTCTCCATGACGCTGACCGAGGGCGCGAACGTCACCTGCAAGGTCTACGTGAAGCCGGAGGTTTCCATCGAGGGCTACAAGGGCATCGAAGCGCCCAAGGCTGATGCGGAGGTCACGGACGAAGAGGTCGACAAAGAGATCGAGAAGGTGCGTGAGGACAACGCCAGATTCGTCGAGGTCGACGGCAGAGCCGCCGCCGACGGCGACATCGTCACCATCGATTACCTGGGCAAGCTCGACGGCGAGCCCTTTGACGGCGGCAGCGCTGAGGACTTTGATCTGACGCTGGGCTCCGGCATGTTTATCCCCGGCTTCGAGGAGCAGGTCGTCGGACATGAGATCGGCGAGAGCTTCGTCATCAACGTGAGCTTCCCGGACGATTACGGCAACAACGATCTTGCAGGCAAGGCTGTGACCTTCGACATCACGATCAAGGCCATCAAGGTCAAGGAGCTGGACGCGCTGGACGATGAATTCGCCAAGGACGTGAGCGAATTCGACACGTTCGACGAGTATAAGGCCGACGTGCGCAAGTCTATTGCGGAAAAGAAGCAGGAAAAGGCCGACAGCGATTTCAAGAACGCCGTGCTGGAAGCGCTCGCGGAGAAGCTTGAGGTCGAAGCCATCCCGCAGCCGATGATCGACGCCGCCGTCGCCGACATCATGAACGACCTGGATTACAATCTGCGCATGAACGGCACGAGCCTTGAGAACTATATGCGCATTACCGGCATGAGCGAAGAGAGCTTCCGCTCCGTCTACGCCGACAGAGCGGAGAAGAACGTTCGTCTGACACTGGCGCTGGAGAAGATCGCCGCGCTGGAGGGCTTCGAGTGCACCGATGAGGAACTGGAAGAGGAATACGGCAAGATCGCCGAGGCGTACAACGTTGATGTTGAGCGCATCAAGTCCGCGATCCGCGTCGACACCGTCAAGGGCGACGTGATCAAGCGCAAGGCTGTCGATCTCGTCACCGAGAACGCTGTCGCCGTCGCGCCGGCCGAGGAAGAGGCTGAGACGCCCGCGGACGAAACGCCTGCCGACGACGCGGAGTAAATCTTCAAGATTGCTTCAACGTTGAGGCGATATATTGCAATCCAAACGTAAAGCGTAAAGGAGGCAATTACCATGGCTGTTATTCCGCACGTATTGGACGAGGGCGGCAAAACAACACGTGATATCGATATCTATTCCAAGCTTCTGAGCGATCGGATCATCATGCTGGATCAGCAGGTCACCGATGAGCTCGCGAGCGTGGTCGTCGCGGAGCTGCTGTATCTGGAGAGCCTGGATCCCGATAAGGAGATCTGCATGTACATCAACAGCCCCGGCGGCAGCGTGACCGCGGGCATGGCCATCTACGACACGATGAACTACATTAAGTGCGATGTGAAGACCATCTGTCTGGGAATGGCGGCTTCGATGGGCTCGTTCCTGCTCTCGAGCGGCACGAAGGGCAAGCGTATCGCGCTGCCCAACAGCGAGATCATGATCCATCAGGTGCTCGGCGGCTTCCAGGGACAGGGAACCGACGTGGAGATCCACGCGAAGAACCTGCTGGATACCAAGAAAAAGCTGAATATGCTGCTGGCCGAGAACTGCGGCAAGACCTATGAACAGGTCGTCGCCGATACGGAACGCGATCACTTCATGACCGCGCAGGAGGCGCTGGAATACGGATTGATCGATATGGTCATCGACAAGAGAAACTGACGTTTTAACGAATCACGAGACCGGGGCAGACCGCTGTCCCGGTTTTTTACAGGGAGGATCATCAATGGCGAACGATCGCAGGGATAACGGCATCGTCTGCTCCATCTGCGGACAGGCCGGTTCGAATATGGTCAACTGCGGCAAGGGGATCTACATCTGCCGCGACTGTTCGGCGACCATCGAAGGCACGTTCCAGATGAATGAGACCAAGCCGAAAAAGAGCTTTGACACGCTCAAGTATCTGCCGAAACCCGCTGAGATCAAAGCGCAGCTGGATGAATACGTCATCGGACAGGACGACGCGAAAAAGTCTCTGGCAGTGGCTGTGTACAACCATTATAAACGCGTTTTCTGCGACCAGGATTCCTCCGTCGAGCTGCAGAAGAGCAACGTCCTGATGCTCGGCCCGACCGGCGTGGGCAAGACCATGCTGGCGCAGACGCTGGCGAAGATCCTGGACGTTCCCTTTGCCATCGCGGACGCGACGACCCTGACGGAAGCCGGCTATGTCGGCGAGGACGTGGAAAATATCCTCGTCCGGCTGCTGTTCGCGTCGGATTTCGACGTGGAGCGCGCGCAGACGGGCATCATCTACGTGGACGAGATCGACAAGATCTCCCGCCGCAGCGAGAATCCGTCGATCACCCGGGACGTCAGTGGCGAGGGCGTGCAGCAGGCGCTGCTGAAGATCCTGGAGGGCACCGTCGCCAACGTTCCGCCCCAGGGCGGCAGAAAGCATCCGCAGCAGGAGTTCATCCATATGGATACGACGAATATCCTGTTTATCCTCGGCGGCGCGTTCGACGGGATCGAAAAGATCGTGGAAAAGCGCATGAATCACGCGGTGCTCGGCTTCGGCGCGGATATCAAGACGACGGACGAGTTTGACTACGACCACGTGATGGAGAAGGTCATCCCGCAGGATCTGGTGAAGTACGGCCTGATCCCGGAGCTGGTCGGCCGTATGCCGGTGATCGCGACGCTGCGCGCGCTCGACGAGGATTCGCTTGTGCGCATTCTGAAGGAGCCGAAAAACTCGCTGCTGAAGCAGTATACGGAGCTCTTCCGGCTCGACGGCGTTCAGCTGGAATTTACGGACGAAGCGCTTCGCGCGGTGGCGCGTCTGGCGCTCGAACGGAAGACCGGCGCCAGAGGCCTTCGCTCCATTATTGAAAAAGCGCTGATGGAGACCATGTTCTCCGCGCCCTCCGATCTGACGCTGGAGACCGTCGTCGTGGACGAGGATACGGTCGTGAACGGCACGCCGCCGAAGCAGTACGGGCATGACAAAACCTATGACTGGGCTTCGGACGCGGGCGACGAGCCGGGTCTGGCGAAAGCGGAAACCATATAAAAACAAAACGGGATCGCGCGGTTGAACGATCCCGTTTTTTGCTGAAAAAGGACGAACCGCAGATGGCGGCCGCGGTTCGTCTGAATGGATCACACGCAGCTTCGCATGGCGTCGAAGCTGCACGAGGGGTTTGGTCTTTCGACCAAATTTATTATAAAACACAAGAAAGCTGATTGCAAGTGATTTGCGAAAAAAGTAGATAAACGGTCGAAATACTGAGAGGAACGGACACCCTTCGCTCTTGAAAAATACAGGTTGACGAAAGCGGGAAAATCCGCTAATATAGATATATCAAAAAAACGGGAGGTTCCATATGCATTACGAAACCGTTATCAAGGGACTCACGCTGGAAGAAAAGGCCGCGTTTCTCAGCGGCGGCGATTACTGGCATACAGCCGGTCTGAAACGGCTGGGGATCGAGCCGGTCTGTCTGACCGACGGCCCGCACGGGATCCGCAAAAAAGGGGAGGACGACGGCAAAAAGTCCGGCGACCTGCTGCTGGGCGTGCCGGCGATCTGCTACCCGACGGCGTCGGCGACGGCCTGCTCCTGGGATCCGGATCTGCTTTATGAGATGGGGACGCTGCTCGGCGAGGAATGCCTGCAGGAACGCGTGAGCGTACTGCTCGGCCCCGGTATGAATATCAAGCGTTCGCCGCTGTGCGGCCGCAACTTTGAGTACTTCAGCGAGGATCCGTTCCTGGCCGGCAAGCTGGCGGCGGGCTTTATCCGCGGCGTGCAGTCGAAGGGCGTCGGCACCAGTCTGAAGCACTACGCCGTCAATAATCAGGAGACGCGCCGCATGACCATCAGCGCGGTCGCGGACGAGCGGGCGCTGCGGGAGATCTACCTGACCGGATTTGAGATCGCTGTGCGCGAGGCGCAGCCCTGGACGGTCATGTGCATGTACAACCGGCTCAACGGCGTTTACGGCGCGGAGAATCAATGGCTGCTCACCGATATGCTGCGCGACGAATTCGGCTTCGAGGGCGTCGTCGTCACGGACTGGGGCGCGAACAACGACCGCGTCGAGGGTCTGAAGGCCGGACAGGATCTGGAAATGCCGTCCTCCGGCGGGATCGGCACGCGCAAGATCATCGACGCCGTCCGTGACGGATCGCTCGACGAAGCAGTCGTCGACGAGGCGGTCGACCGCGTTCTGACGATGATCTATAAGTCTATGGACGCGCTCGCGAACCGGAAGTATGACGTGTTCGAGCATCACGCGGCGGCGCGCCGCATCGCGTCGCAGTGCATGGTACTGATGAAGAATGAGGGCGGTCTCCTGCCGCTGTCGAAGGACGCGAACGTGGCGGTGATCGGACAGTTTGCCAAGCAGCCGCGTTATCAGGGCGCCGGCTCCAGTCTGATCAATCCCATCAAGCTGGATAAGCCGCTGGACGCGATCATGACGAAGGCCAACGTCGTCGCCTACGCGGACGGCTATAAGCTGACGAAAAAAGACAAGCGCACCGACGGCGCGCTGATCGGCGAAGCGGTGGAAGCCGCGAAGCAGGCTGACGTCTGCGTGGTCGTCGCCGGTCTGACGGATGAATATGAATCGGAAGGCTTCGACCGCCGGACGATGACAATGCCGAAGGATCACGTGCTGCTCATCGAATCGGTCGTCAAGGCCAACCCCAATACGGTCGTCGTGCTCTGCGGCGGCTCTGCTGTGGAGATGCCGTGGATCGGCCGCGTCCCGGCGGTGCTCAACGCGTTCCTGACCGGTGAAGCCGGCGGCAGCGCGATGGCGGATCTCCTCTTCGGCGACGCGAATCCCTGCGGCAAGCTGGCGGAGACCTATCCGCTCAAGCTGGCGGACAATCCCTCCTACCGCAATTTCCCCGGCGGCACCGCGACGGTCGAATACCGCGAGAGCGTCTTCGTCGGGTACCGGTATTACGATACGGCGGGGAAGGACGTGCTGTTCCCGTTCGGTCACGGTCTGTCTTACACCGCGTTTGCGTACGAGGATCTGAAGGTCACGCCCAAACGCGCCAGAGCCGACAAGCCTGTCACGGTCACCTTTACCGTGAAGAATACGGGCGACCGCGCGGGCGCCGAGATCGCGCAGGTCTACGTCCGCGACGACGCTTCGACGATCTTCCGGCCGGAAAAGGAGCTCAAGGGTTTCGCGAAGGTGTATCTCGAGCCCGGCGAGGAAAAGACCGTTGAGATCAAACTCGACAAACGCTCGTTCGCGTTCTTTGACGCGGCGCTGCATGACTGGCACGTGGAATCCGGCGATTTCACGATCTGCGTCGGCGCGTCGAGCCGGGATATCCGCCTGACGGAGACGATCCGCGTGACGAGCGACATCAAGGCCGATTGTCCGGATTACCGCGACAGCGCGCCGACCTATTATACCGGACAGATTCAGGACGTTTCCGCGGAGGAGTTCGCTGCCGTTTACGGCGCGCAGCTGCCTGACGCGGACAATCACGACTACCCGCACCTCGGTCTGACGAACAGCCTCGGCGACGCGACCGGCGCGAACGGGAAGAAGATCCTCGGGCTGATCGGGAAGTTCCTGCCGCCGGATACGTTCATGTACGCCGTCATCACCGAGCTGCCGATCCGCAACTTCATCTCCATGAGCATGGGCGTCTTCAGTGAAAACGCCGCCGCGCAGCTCATCGCCGTACTCAACGACGAGAAGAAGCTGACGCCCGGCGTCGCGAAGATGATCGTCGGCGCGATCCCGGATCTCGTCAAAGGCCTGCCGAACCTGCTCAAATCCATCTGATCCGTTTTTCCGAAAGGGCTGCCGGCCGGCGGCCTTTTCTTTTTGACGAAATCTTCTAAATAATTCATGCTTTCCGGCAATTTCTTGTTGCATTCTCCAATTTTTCATGGTATGATAATTGCGTATAGGTGTGGGAGTATATCCAAACGCATCTGAAGGAATCGATTGGTTTGCAGAGTATGGATCAGGAAGCGAAGCAAAGAAAACGGAACCGGTTGAACGGGTTCGATTATTCTACGGTTGCGTCGTATTTCATAACGATTTGTACCGCGAACCGCAGAAAACTCTTTTGGACCGGTGCAAAAGACGGATCTTTATCGCCGTTCGGAATGATCGCTGAGCAGGAGATCCTTGCGCTGCCGGATCGGTTTCATTTGGTTGGTGTTGATCGGTATGTCGTTATGCCTGACCATCTGCATTTGATCGTTACGTTGTACGGCGCGATGCCGGGGACGGATGATAAACCGCCTGTTTTGAGCAACGTGATCGGATGCCTGAAAGCCAGAATCTCACATCGGATCG
>ONWP01000175.1 GCA_900321595.1 uncultured Eubacteriales bacterium | reverse complement strand
CGGAAAACGCCCGGACGACGTGATCAAGGCCTTCGGCTACGACAAGACGGGCAAAAAGGACGATTCCGAGGAGTCGCAGGCGGAGGACGCGGTCGGCGCGATCGGTTCGGACGGCGCGCAGAAGTCCGGCGGCAAGGCGTTCCGGCTGACGAAGCCGGATCAGGCGCCGTACGTGACGCGGCGTTTTTCGCTCGACCAGATCAAGCGGATGATCCGCATCTGCGCCGAGACGGATCGCCTGCTCAAGAGCAGCGGCAGCCTTGACGCGCAGACCGAGGTCACGCTCTGCGTGCTGCGGCTGCTGCAGGTGACGCGGGGATGATCCGGCTGGACAGGCCCGTGATCGTCGAGGGCAAATACGACCGCATCACGCTGTCGCGCTTCGTGGACGCGCCGATCATCGCCACCGAAGGCTTCCATCTGCTCGGCGACGACGGCCTGCGGCAGACGGTGAAGACGCTGGCGCACGGTGGCGGGATTATCATCCTGACCGACTCCGACGCGGCTGGATTCCGCATACGCAAGGCGCTGGGCGACATGGCCGCCGGCGGCGACGTGATCCATGTGTATATCCCGGACGTCTTCGGCAAGGAGCGGCGCAAGGCGGAGCCGTCCAGAGAGGGCAAGCTGGGCGTCGAGGGCATGAGCGAGGCCGTCATCCTGGAGGCCTTCCGAAGAGCGGGCGTCTTCGGCGCCGACCGGGAGCCCGGGGAAGCGCCCGTCACGACGGCGGAGCTGTACCGCGACGGACTGACCGGCAAAGCGGACAGCGCCGGAAAGCGCAGACGCGTGCTCGCCCGGCTGGGACTGCCGGCAAGGCTTTCCGTGCGGCAGCTGCTCGCGCTGGTGAATACGAGTGTCGGGCGCGCGCAATACGAATCGGCGGTACGCGCCGAGAAAGGGGAGAATCCCGATGACTAAAAAACGCATCATCGCCATCGTGTGCGCCGTGCTGATCGCCGCGGCGGCCGTGAGCGCGGCTGCCTATACGGCGTACCGCTTCCGCACGGCGGAAAAACCGGTGGAGCGGCAGTATGTGGATCGGGTAAATCTGTCGCTGGACAGGACGGCCTTCACGTTCGATCAGCCGCCGGCGGACGGAATGCTCATCTGCGAGACGACGCTGACTGTCGAAAAGAGCGAGGCGGAGTTCTACGGCAAGTTGGTGGCCGTCACAGTCGAGGGCGGCAAAAACGTCATCTTCACCGCCGGACCGGATAACGGCGACGCCGTTCTGCCGCAGGATCTGATCCTGCCGGCGACCGCCGAGGCGCCGATCCCGCTTTCGTGGACGGTATCCTTCGGCGTGCCCTATGAGGAGGGGAAGACGGATTACGAGGCGGCGCTGGTCATCACGCTCGAGACCGGCATGAACGCGCAGTCGACGGACGTGCGGCAGGCGCGGTTCCCCGTCACGCTGACCGTTGAGACCCCGGAGAACGAATAAATCTTTGATTTCGAAAACAAGGCCGTTTATTTCAATTGTTGAAATGGACGGCGTTTTTTATTTATATATTTCGTCTTTCATTTCGATTTGTTGATTTTCTCCATGGCAAGGCGTATCCTTTGACACATAAAATAAGATATAAGTGAGGCCGTCCCATGACGAAACAGCAAGAGCTTGAACAGAAGTTCCCGTATCCGAAATATGAAAAATATGAGCCCCGCCCGGGCAATTACGTGCCTGAACCCGGCGACGAGACGATGTACGAGTATCTGCTCGGCTGCGTCGGCCGTCTGCGCGCCGATTACGGCGACTACACGGCGTTCATCAACGTGGACTGCAAGACACCGATCAGCCGTCTGCTCGCCGACGTGGAGAAGTTCGCCGCGTATCTGCACGGCAACGGCTTCGGCAAGGGCGACGTGATCACCGTCTTCCTGCCCACCTGCGCGCACGCCTACATCGTGGTCTACGCGCTGAGCAAGCTCGGCATCATCGCGGACATCGTGCATCCCCTCACACCTCCCTCGGAGCTCAATGCGATGCTCGACCACACGAAGTCCAAGGGCGTCATCATTCTCGACCGGCTCGTCGCGCCTCACGCCGAGGTGCTGGGGAACCGCTTCACGGTCGTCTGCTCCACCGCGGACTACACGAGCGGCCCGATCAGCCTGCTCGTCAAGCTCGACGACAAGAAGAATTCCAACGTTCCCGACAATGTGAATTT
>ONWP01000063.1 GCA_900321595.1 uncultured Eubacteriales bacterium | reverse complement strand
GTCGCCGTGGCCCAGCGGATACCAGCTCATAAGTTTGATGCCGTACTTATCAAGCGTTTTGCGGAGTTCCTTCTGCGTGAAATAGGGATGCGCTTCCACCTGAATAAACTGGGGCACGATCTCCCATTTTGTTTCCAGTTCCGCGATATATTCGCCCTCAAAGTTGGAGATGCCGATGCTTTTCGCCTTGCCCTCTTTGTACGCTTTTTCGAGCTGCCGGTAACCGGCGAGCCAGTTCCCCGCGGGCTGGTGGATGTAGAGCAGATCGACATAATCGACGCCCAGCCGCTCCAGCGTCTCGTCCACGGCGTTCGGGTTCTCGTACTCGCTCGGCCACAGCTTCGTGGAGAGGAACACGTCCCCGCGCTTCACGCCGCTCGCCTTAATGCCGCGCCCGACCGCGCGCTCGTTGACGTAGGCGTTCGCGGTGTCCACCAGCGAATAGCCCATCTTCAGCGCCTCGCGGACGCTGTTCTCGGCCTGCGCCGGGGAGAGCATGTACGTGCCGATCCCGATGACCGGGCATTTGATTCCGTTGTTCAGTTCGATGTATTCCATTTTTCGTTCCTCCTCAATACGTTGACGCTTCCGTTTCGTCCGGCCCGTCACAGCAGCCCGTTCGCGCCGAGCCATCCGCGCGCGTCCGCCTCCGCGTCCGCCGCCCGGCTCCCGGTCACGGCAAGGCCCTTTTTCACGTCCGCGCCCGGGCAGAGCCTTTTGATATCCCGCTCGCTCGCGCCCATGCCGCTCCCCTCGTTGGTGCAAAGGGGCAGGATCGTCTTCCCGGCGAAGTCGAACGACTCCAGGAACGTAAAGACCGCCGTCGGCGCGGTGCCCCAGTAGTTGGGATACGCCAGCACGATCGTGTCGTACCCGTCAATGGAATCCGGCAGAGAGACGAGCGCGGGTCTCGCGTTCGCGCGCAGGTCGCGCTTGGCCTCCTCGATGCAGGTCATGTACACCGGCGAATAGGGCTCGCGCATCTCGATCTTGAAACTGTCCGCGTCGATCAGCTCCCGGATGATCCCGCAGACGATCTCCGTATTCCCGACCTTCACGTAGCGCATCGCCCCGCCGAAGTAGTTCTCGTCCGCTCTGGAAAAATACGCGATCAGCGTTTTGCTCATTTTGATTGCCTCCCGTTTGTTTTTCTGTCTTCATTATAGGCGAAAACCATTGCAAAGTCCAATTGAAAAGGTGTATAATTGATTTAACTTTTAAATAACAAGGAGCCTGTCATGACGACGAAACAGATCGATTACTGCATCGAGCTTGCCCACACCCTGAATTTTTCCCGCGCGGCGGACAACCTGTTCGTCAGCCAGCCGACCTTCTCCTACCAGATCCGGCTCCTCGAGGAGGAGATCGGCTTCCCGGTCTTCGAGCGCAGCGGCAGAGGCGCGTCACTGACGCCCGCCGGGGCGCAGTTCGTCTCGTTTCTGGCCGGGATGCGCGAGGATCTCAAGCGCGCCGTGGAGCAGGGGCAGAATTTCAGCGCCCGGTACCGCGACAGCGTCTCGGTCTGCATGATGGTCCGGCAGGCGCTGTTTTTCCTGCCCGAGGCCATTCGCATATCCGCCGAAACGTATTCGGACGTGCAGATCGTCCCCGTCTTCCGCTACGAGAACAGCGTCGACGCCTTCCTGCGGCACGAGGCGGATCTCCTCTTCGCGCTGCGGGAGCAGACGCTCCATCTCCCGGGCGTCGCCGTGCACGACCTGTTTGAGAGCCGGATCTACCTGATCGCGGAAAAGACCGATCCGCTTGCCAGGCGGGATCTGATCCGGGAAGAGGACCTTTACGGGCGCACGCTGATGGTCGGCGGCGGCTCGCCCCCGGCGCTGCGGGCCGTCCAGAACCGTCTGATCGGCTCCGGACGGATCCGTTATTTCAACAGCCCGGACCACGACACCACCCTCACCAACGTGGCGGCCGGGAAGGGCGTCTGCCTCGCGCCGGGCTTTCTCAACGACCACAGCGGGCAGTTCGCGTGGATCCCCTTCGACTGTCCGGAGACCTTCTCCTGCGTCCTCTGCACACATAAGGACGACCGCCGGCCCGCCGCGGCGGAGCTGATCGCCATACTGCGGAAGCTGTACCGCGAAGCCGTCGCGTTCCCGCTGTAACCGCGCGAAAAATCGAGGGGCTGTAAAAAAAGTCCCATGAAAAAAGAAGACTGCAAACTCACAAAAGTGTGGGAATGCAGTCTTTTTTGTGATATAATTTACTTACCATGAAAAAGATATCACGAGAATATTTTAACACATATCAATTGAAAATG
>ONWP01000087.1 GCA_900321595.1 uncultured Eubacteriales bacterium | reverse complement strand
GCGGCCTTGACGTGGACCTTCTTCGTCGTGAAGAAGAGGTCCATCTCGACCTCGGAGAAGTGCAGCTGGGGCACCTCCTCAAGACCGGCCGTCTCCATCATGCGCTCGCCGGTCGCTTTGTCCGTATAGATGTAGACGTTTGTCAGCGGTACGGTCTCGCCGCCGACCTCGATCCGCTCGAACTGGCCGTTCTGCCGGTTCGGCTTTTTTTCCTTTTTCTTTTTGAATAATCCCATATCGTCACCTTCTCCTGCATTTTATACGAGTCGGGAAAATTTGTCAAGTGACTGTGAAAAACTGTGTTTTGGGTATTTATTTTGCCGCGCGTTTGTGTTATAATCATTCTGAATGTACGTTATAAGGAGGCGACCGGTTTGAAACAGGTCACAATGATCGTTCCCTGCTATAACGAGGCCGCTGTGCTGGATCGGTTTTACGAGGTCCTGCGCGAAAAGCGCGGCGCGCTGGACGGCTATGATCTGCGGCTGCTTTTCGTGGACGACGGCAGCGCCGACGAGACGGCGGCGATCCTCGAGCGTCTGGCGGAAAACGACGACCGTGTGCAGTATATCTCCTTTTCCCGCAACTTCGGCAAGGAGGCCGCCATGCTGGCCGGGCTTGAGCACGCCGGCGGCGACTACATCGGCTTCATCGACGCCGATCTGCAGCACAGTCCCGACCTCATCCCGGACATGCTTCACGCCGTGGACGCGGAAGGGTACGACGTGGCAGCCTGCCGCCGCGCGGACCGCAAGGGCGAGAGCGCGCTCAAGAGCGTCCTCTCCGCCGCGTTTTACAAGGTCGTCAACCGCATGACGGATACCTACATCGACGACGGCGCGCAGGATTACCGCATCTTCACCCGGCAGGTGGCGGACGCGATGCTCTCCATGCCGGAGTCGAACCGCTTCACGAAGGGCATCTTCAGCTGGGTCGGCTTCAAAACGAAATGGTTCGTCCATGAGAACGCCGAACGGGCCGCCGGCGAGAGCAAGTGGAGCCTGACGAAGCTCATGCGCTACGCGCTCGACGGCATCATCGGCTACACCGACGCGCCGCTCAAGCTGCCGATCGGGCTGTCCGGCGTTTCCTTCGCCGCCGCGCTGGCGTTTCTCATCGTCTTCATCGTGAAGCTCTGCACAGGCGCGGAGCCGTCCGTTTACTACGCGTGGCTCGTGCTGTTCGGCATCTTCTGCGTCGGCGCCATGACGCTCGCGGGCGTGGGCATCCTGGGCGCGTACCTGGCGCGGATCTACACCGAGGCCAAGGGACGGCCGCGGTACATTGTACGCAAAACAAATATCAAAAAATAAAGAACGAAGCTCTGCTTGGGAGGAATTATTTTGGCGGATCAGGAAAGACATGATTTTATCCGGATGGAGCACGAGGTGCTCAACTTCTGGAACGAAAACGACAGCTTTAACAAACTGCGGGCGAAAAACGCCGGGCACAAACGGTTCCGCTTTCTGGACGGCCCGATCACGGCGAATAACCCCATGGGCATCCATCACGCGTGGGGCCGCTCGCTGAAGGATATTTTCATCCGTTACAAGGCCATGAACGGCTACGACTGCCGCTACCAGAACGGCTTTGACTCGCAGGGCCTGTGGGTCGAGGTCGGCGTGGAGCGCGACCTGGGGTTCCAGTCGAAGCGCGACATCGAGGTCTACGGCATCGACAAGTTCACCCGCGCCTGCATCGAGCGCGTGAACAAGTTCAGCGGCATCATCGCCGAGCAGAGCAAGCGTCTGGGCCAGTGGATGGACTGGGACAACTCCTATTATACGAATACCGATGAGAACATCGGCGGCATCTGGCATTTCCTGAAAAAGTGTCACGAAAACGGCTGGATCGACAAGGAGTACAAGCCCATGCCCTGGTGCCCCCGCTGCGGGACGAGCCTTTCCGAGCATGAGATGACCGGCTCCTACAAGATGATCACGCACAAGTCCGTTTTCTTCAAGCTGCCCGTCCTCGAGCTGGACGCGAAGATCCTCGTCTGGACCACGACCCCGTGGACGCTGTCCTCCAACGCCGCGCTGGCGGTGAACCCGGAGATCGACTACGTCGAGGTGCGCGTCAAGTCTGACGACAAGCCGCTGTATCTGGCGAAAAACGCCATCAAATATCTGGGCGACGACAAGCTGGAGGTCGTCCGCGTGCTCAAGGGCGCCGAGCTGGTCGGTCTGCACTATGAGACCTGCTTCCCCGAGTTCGAGGCGCAGCAGGGCGTGGAGCACACCATTCACGCGTGGGAGGACGTCGCGGCCGACGACGGCTCCGGCGTCGTGCACATCGCGCCGGGCTGCGGTCTCGAGGACTTCCAGCTCGGTCAGAGCGAGGGCAATATCGCCCTGATCATGCCGGTGGACGACACGGGCGTCTTCCTGCCCGGCTTCGGTTTCATGACCGGCAAGGACTGCCATGAGATCGCCGAGGAATGCTTCGAGGAGCTGGAAAAACGCGGCAAGCTCTACAAGATCGAGCCCATCGAGCACTCCTATCCCGTCTGCTGGCGCTGCAAGAACGAGGTCATCTTCCGCTGCGTGCCCGCGTGGTACATCCGCACAGAGGAGCTCAAGCCCCGTCTGCTGCGCGCCGCCGCCGCCGTCAAGTGGGAGCCTGCCGCCAACGGCAAGCGCATGGCCGACTGGCTGACCAACATGGGCGACTGGAACATCTCCCGCAAGCGCTATTACGGGATGCCGCTGCCCTTCTACCCCTGCGACTGCGGCTGCCTGACTGTCATCGGCTCCAAGGCGGAGCTGCGCGAGAAGGCCGTCGACCCCGCCGCGGTCGATGCGCTGCCGGAGCTGCACCGTCCGTGGATCGATACGGTGCAGATCAAGTGCCCGCAGTGCGGCAAGGCCGTGAGCCGCATCAGCGAGATCGGCGACGTCTGGCTGGACGCCGGCATCGTGCCCTTCTCCACCACCGGCTACTTCACCGACCGCGCCGAGTGGGAAAAGAACTACCCCGCCGAGTGGATCACCGAAATGCGCGAGCAGGTGCGCCTGTGGTTCTACTCCATGCTGTTTATGAGCGTGGTGCTGGAGGACCGGGCGCCGTATGAGCGCGCGCTGTGCTTCAACTCCGTCGTGGCGGAGGACGGCTCCAAGTTCTCCAAGACCGGCTTCATGATCAAATTCGACGAGGCCGCCGAGAAGATCGGCGCGGACACCGTGCGCTATATGTACGCGGGCGCGCCCGTGGCCAACGACATCCGCTTCGGCTACGCGCTGGGCGACGAGGCCAGGCGCAAGCTGCTTTCCCTGTGGAACATCTACACGTTCTTTGACACCTACGCGAAGATCGACAAGCCCGATCTGACGGGCTACAAGCCGAACGTCGCCGCCATGACGCCGACCGACCGCTGGCTGGTTCTGCGGACGAATCAGTTCCTGGCCGACGCGACCGCCGCGATGGACGACTACAAGAGCTATCAGCTGGTGCGCGATTTTGAGATCTTCGCCGACGACATTTCCAACTGGTATATCCGCACGAACCGCCGCCGCTTCTGGAAGGCGGAGGCCGGCGACGACAAGCTGCTGGCCTACTGGGTGCTCGACTACGCGCTGTCCACGACGCTGCGCGTGATGGCGCCGATCATTCCCTTTATGACCGAGTATATCTGGCAGCATCTGCAGCGCCAGATCGACCGGGACGCCGCCGAGAGCGTGCACCTGTCCGGCTGGCCGACGGCCTTTACGGGCGTGACCGAGGACGGCGTCACCGAGCAGACCGCGCTGACCCGTGAGATCATCGCCGTGGCGATGCGCCTGCGCAACGAGAAGCAGCTCAAGGTGCGTCAGCCGCTGGCAAAGCTGTACGTTTTCGCCGAGGGAGACGCCGCCGGCAAGATCAGCGCGTTTGAAAAGCAGATCCTCGATGAGCTGAACGTGCGCGAGATCGCGTTTGTGGACGATCCCGCGGAGCTTGAGGACGCGTTCCTGACCGTCAACTTCAAGACGGCGGGCGCCGTGCTCAAAAAGGACGTCAACCGCATGAAGGAGACGCTGGCCGCGCTTTCGCCGGAGGCCATGGCGGACGCCGTGCGCGCGCTGGACGCGACCGGTTCCGTCACCTTCGAGGGCTGGGACGGCGCCTTCGGGCCGGAGCTGTTTGTGAAGCAGACCCGCACGAAGGAAGGCATCGTCTCCGCCGAGTTCACCCGCGGCGCCGTCGCGCTGGATGTGGTCGTCACGCCGGAGCTGCTGCGCGAGGGACTGGTGCGCGACGTGATCCGTCAGTGCCAGCTGGTGCGCAAGGAGGCCGGTTACGACGTGGATCAGCGCGTCTGTCTCGCCGTATGCACCGGCGACGAAACGGTCAACCGGGCGCTGAAGGCGCAGCTGGAGCACGCCGCCGCCGAGCTGCTGGCCGACAGCCTGACGCTGGGCGAAATGGCCGGCGCGGACTATGAAAAGACCGTCTCCGTCAACGACGCGGACGTGACCATTTTTGTTAAGAAATCATAATATATAAAAGGAGAAAGTAAAATGGAAATCACAAAAGATATGACCATCGGCGACGTTCTGGACGCCGACCGCACGCTCGCCCCGTACTTCTTTGAGATGGGGATGCACTGCCTGGGCTGCCCGGCCTCGCGCGGCGAGACCGTCGAGGAAGCCTGCATGGTGCACGGCGTTGATCCCGACGAGCTTCTGGCGAAGCTCAACGGCCGGGAGGGCTGATGCAGCCCGGTTTGAATCCGCGTTTACAGACGGTCGCAGATCTGGTGGTCAGCGGCCGTCGCGTCGTAGATGTGGGCACAGACCACGGGATCCTGGCGGCGTGGCTGTACCTGCGCGGCGTTTCAGATCAGATCACGGCCTGCGATATCAACGAAAAACCGCTGGTGAACGCGGCGAAGACCTTCGCGCAGTACGGCCTGACCGGAAAGATCGCCCTCGTGCGCTCCGACGGCCTCGCGGCGCTGCCCGCTGGACAGCAGGAGGTCGTGATCGCCGGGATGGGCGGCGAGCTGATCGCGCGGATCCTGACGGCCGGGGTCGACAGGCTCTCGCCCGACGCGGGGCTCGTGCTCCAGCCGATGACGCATCATGAGGACCTGCGCGTCTGCCTTGCCGGACTGGGCTTTGTCATCCGCGCGGAAACGCTCGTGGAGGACGAGGGACGGCTGTATCTTGTGCTGCGGGCGGAACCCGGCTACGCGGCCGCGCCGGACGACCTGACGGCGTTTGTCGGCCGCTTTACAGACGCGGCGGATCCGCTGACGCGGCGGTATCTGACCGGCAGACGGGCCTATGCCGCCGCGCGCGCGGACGGCCTGCGGGCGGAAAACGACCCTGCCGCGGCGCGGTTCGAGGCGCTTGTGCGCGCGCTCGACGCGCTGCTTGCGAAAAAGGAGGAAACATCATGAAACAGGCGCATTCCCCGACGAAACGGACGATCCTGACGATCGTGAGCGGTGTTCTGACCGGCGCGATCTGCCTCGTGATGAACCTGTGGCTGATGCCCGCCATCGAGCGCACGACCGAGGGGATCCGGTGCTTCGACATGAACTTCGGCTATGATTTCGAGACGGCGAAGCGGTTTCTGTCTCTTCTCGACGAACGGGGAAGAGACCTGTACCTACACGCCCAGCTGCCGCTGGATTTCTTTTACCCGGTCTGCTACACGGTCTTTTTCCTGTGCATGTTCGCGATCCTGTGGCAGGGCGCGAAATGGCTCGCCGCGCTGCCGGCGTGTCTCGCCGTCCTCGACTACACGGAGAACGCGCTGACGATCGTCATGCTGAAGTCGCAGACGCTCTCAAAGCCCCTCGCGACCGCCGCGAGCGCCGTCACGAGCGCGAAAACGATCCTCATGTACCTGATCTTCGCGCTTCTGATCGCAGGGCTCATCCGCTACCTCGTCCAAAAGAAGAAAGCGAAATAAGCGCAAAGCGCAGCGACAGCCCCCGACTTCGGAGGCTGTTTTCGTCTGTTCGTTTTCGGGTTCAGCGGTCTTCTTCGTTCCGGTTTGGCGGCCAGCGCAGCCAGTCGGCGAGATCGACGACGCGGACGCCCTCGTGATCGGTTTCGCCATGATACGTCCGCGCGAGCAGCAGCTTCGGATACGCGTCCCGGATCAGCAGCAGCGGCGCGAGCTCCCGGTCGAAGGTTTTCGGATCCGATATATTCTCCGACACCTGAATGTACAGTTTTTCGCTGCGTCTGATCGCGACGAAGTCGATCTCCTTCTGATACAGGACGCCGGCGTAGACCTCATATCCCCGGCGCAGCAGCTCGATCGCGACAATGTTTTCAAGCATCCTGCCGTAATCCATGTTCCGCGTGCCGAGCTTCGCGTAGCGGAAGGCGTGGTCGCTGAGGTAGTATTTATCGCTGGCGGTCAGATACTTTTTGCCGCGGATATCGTATCTGCGGATCCTGTAAAAGGCGAACGCGCTGCAAAGGTACTGGATATACGCCGAGACGGTTTTGTGGTTGACGGGCTCCTCGCTGCCGGATATTGTTTCGGCGATCTTTCTGGCGGACGTCAGATTCGAGATGTTGTCCATCAGATAGTCGGCGACCCTGTCGAGCAGCGGCAGATTGCGGATCCTGTACTTTTGCCGGATATCGCGGACGATCAGCGTGTTGAAGACGTCGGCGATGTAATCGTACCGGGCCTCCGGTTTTTGATAAAGATAGGAGCCGGACATCCCGCCCTCTGTGATATATCTGTCGAGCGCCTTGTACGGATCGGTCAGGGCATGATAGTGCATGAATTCCGAGAAGGAAAACGGATAGACTTTGATCTCGAAGGTGCGTCCGGTGAAAAGCGTCGCCAGATCGGAGCTGAGCAGGAACGCGCTCGATCCGGTGATATAAATGTCATAGCGCTCGGCGGCATGCAGGCCGTTGACGGCCTTTTCAAATCCGTCGCACATCTGTACCTCGTCGATCAGAACGTAATTCGCCGTCTCCGGCTGGTATCGCTCCGTGACGAACGCGTAGAGTGCGCGCCAGGTCAGCAGGTGCTCGAATTCCGGCAGATTGAAATTGACGTGTACGATATTCGCCGTGGGGTCCGTGGTCTGCAGATGCGTCATGAACGCTTCCAGGAGCTTGGACTTTCCGCTTCTTCTGACGCCGGTGATCACTTTGATGTCGGGCGTGCCGATCACATCGATCAACTGATCGAGATATTCAGTTCGCTGGATCAGTTTCATTGCGTCTCACCTCGTCGTCATTGTAGCACATCTATTTCCCAAAATCAAGAAAAATTTAATTTTGGGAAATAGATGCGCTATTCTATTTCCCACTTTTCAAAAATTTTTGATTTTGGGAAACAGAAACGGCAATAAACGCGCGAAAAACGGCGTCCGTCGGGGTTGGCGGATGCCGTCGTCTTGTTTTTAGGTGTTCAGAAAAACACGTCTTTTACGAAGATCTCGATCCCGATGCCGATCAGGATGATCCCGCCGACGAGCTCCGCGTGGCGGAACCGGTTGCCGACCGTCTTGCCGAGCCGCACGCCGACGGCGCACAGCGCCAGCGTGACGACGCCGATGACGAGGGACGAGACCGCGGCCTGCGGGAAGTCGTAGCGCTGGGTCGTGAAGCCCACGCTCAGCGCGTCGATGCTCGTCGCGAGCGCCTGCACGAGAAGCCCGGCCGGCGTGACGCGCTTGCCCGGCTCGTCTTCTTCGCGGCGCAGATCCTCCCAGATCATCTTGCCGCCGAGGAAGCCCAGCAGCCCCAGCGCGATATACGGCACGGCCTTTTCGAACGCCGTGAAGTACGTCGCGACCGTGTGTACGGCGAACCAGCCAAGCAGCGGCATCATCGTCTGAAAGACGGCGAAGGCGGCCGGGATCGCGAGCGTCTTGCGCCTTGACATATCCGGCTGCGCAAGGCCGTCCGCGACGGAGACGGAAAACGCGTCCATCGCGAGCGCCGCGCCCAGCAGCAGTGAATTGATCCAGAATGAAGCGTTCATTTTTCGATTTACGTCTCGTTTTCAGCAGCCGCGTTTTCGGTCAGGTCGCCGCGCCGGGCGCGCAGCTCCTGCTCGATGAACGCCTTCTGCTCCTTGTCGTCCTTCACGAAGGAGATCGCAATGATATACAGGATCGACCCGACGATCGGCCCCAGGATGAACAGCGGCCACTGCGCCTTGTTGAAGGTCGCGCCCTGCTGGCGCAGATCGCGCGAGGCGTCGTATTTGATGAAGCGCAGGACGTAGCCCTTGATGATGGACGACGTGGCGGTGCCCAGCTTGGAGATCAGGTTCTGCACCGAGAAGGAGACGCCTTCGGTGCGCATGCCGGTCTTCCACTCCACGTAGTCGATGGAGTCGCTGGTCAGCGACCGGTGCGCGATGTCCTTCATGGACATGGGGATCTGTCCGATCGCCATGATCAGGATGGAGACAAGCGCCCGCGGCAGCGAGCTGAAGCCGATGAAATAGGTGATGACGCGGGTGATGATATTGGCGCTCTCCGAGAAGAGCAGCAGCCGCTTCATGCCGCCGAGCTTATCGATGAAGGGCACGGCCGCGAACATCATCAGCGCCCCCGGCGCGCCCATCAGCATGCCGTACAGCAGCTGGCTCGTCTCGCCGTCGAGATGCATGCCTCCGATCTGAAAGGAGACGGAGCTCTTGAAGAAGTACTGCCAGTCCAGCGACAGCGACAGGAACGCCAGGAACCGCGCCAGCGAGATCAGGATCAGCGTCCGGTTGTGCCGCAGGACGCTGATGCTCTTGAAAAAGCTCTCGGTGGGCTTTTCGGTGCGCACCAGCTCGTGAATGCGGTACGCGCTCATGGAGATGATTTCGCCGCCGAGGCAGAAGACCAGCGCGCCGATGAAGATGACCAGCTTTTCGCTGATCCCGATCGCGTCGCGCAGGTTCTGGGAGTCGAGGATCGGGAATATGCCCGCGATCGCGCCTCCCGCGCCGGCGCCGATGGAGACCCACTGCGCCACGCGGGACCGCTCGTGCGAATGCGGGCTCGACAGCGGGATCATGCCCCACAGCGCCACGTCCTGCGCCGAATAGAGCACGTCCCAGACCAGGTACGCCGCCAGCATGACGGCGATGGCCGCGAACTCCGGCAGGTGCAGGTCCACGAACAGCAGCACGCAGACGAGGCCGATGGGGATCGGCAGCTTCTTGAGGTAGGGGCGCAGCTTTTCGCCGGATTTGCAGCGGCGGCGGTCCATGATCGTGCCGACCAGCGGGTCGTTGACCGCGTCCCAGATCCGGGTGATGCCCTGAATGTAACCGACGCGGACGGAATCCATCTTCAGGATGGTGGTGCAGAAATAGAACCACCACCCGGTCTGGAAGCCGTAGGACATATTCTGCCCCGCCAGTCCGGTTGCGTACGCGAAGATCTCGTTATTCGGCACGTAACCCGGTTCGGCGTCCCGGCTGAAGAGGTTTTTGATGGGATTTTTCACGTCAGACCGACCTTCCTGCATTGTGATATTGTCAATTTCATTGTATCCTTTTCCGGTTCATATGTCAATCGGCGGAACACGGCAAAGGCGGGGAAATTTTTCCGAAAAACAGGCGGGGAGCGCTTGATATTGTTTATACGGTATGGTAAACTTTTCTATGTATCTGATTATGGAGGGATCATATGAAACGCTTCGGGCGGCCGGTGGCCGTACTTTTGGTATTTGCAGTTCTGTTTTCCCTGCTTGGCCTGACGTCCTTCGCGGAGGACGTGACAGCCGAGGACGTCAGCGAGATCCTGACGACGCTCCCGAGCGAGCCGCCGAAGGAGGATCCGCCGCTCTTTACGCTGAATCTTGAGAAATCCCTGCTCGTGGAGAAAAGCGGCGTCACCTATACGCTGTTTCCCGCGACCGTATTCGTGGACGTGACCGACGACGCGCGGTTCACGGCCGCCGACGCCAGAGTTCTGCTGCGGGCGTCCGCGAAGCTGCAAACGATCGCAAAGCCGATCGAGCAGATCGATGTGACCGGCGACGGCAAGCTTGCCGCGGACGACGCGCGCTTCGCGCTTCGCGCCACGGCGCGGCTGGACAAGCTCTATCTCACCGCCTCGAAGACCCGTCCGGTATCCGGGCTGGTCAAATCCGGCGGCAAGCTGATGTTCATCCTTCCCAACGGCACGCTGGGAACCGGCTACCGCACGGCGGACGGCGACGCGTACTATTTCGATCAGAACGGCGTCGCGAAGACCGGCGTATTCACGCAGGGCGATACCATGTACGCGTTCGGCTCCGACGGCAAGGCGCTCGACGGGATCTACGAGTGGGACGGCGCCTGGTATCTTTTCGCGAAGGGCATCACGCAGACCGGCTGGAATCAGTACGGCGAATTCTGGTACTACTGCGGCAAGGACGGCAAGATGACGCGCAATCAGACGCTCATCATGGAGAATCTGCGCTACGTCTTCGACGCCGAGGGCCGCAGCCAGTCCGGCCGCAAGGGCATGCCGCTGACCTACAAGATCGCCATGCTCGGCGACTCGCTGGTGGCCGGCATGGACGCCTACGGTCCCACGGATAAGATCGATTTCTACGGCCGCGTCGGCCTGCATACCGACGAGCTGTTCTATAAATCCGTCACAGGCTCCAGCCGCAATATCATCGACGAGGTCGTCGGACGCGGCTACAACAAGATCATCCTGATCATCGGCGCGAACGATATCGCTATTACAACGACTGGTACCGCAACGAGTACCGCAAGGCCATTCGAGGGCTCAAGTCCCGCTGTCCAGACGCGGATATCTATGCCCACGGTCTGATGCCGATCAATGAGGCCAGATCCTACGCCAACGGCTACTCCATCACCAACGCGCAGATCCGCGCGCGGACGGCGATCATCCGCGATATCGCGGCCTCCGAGGGCGTGAAGTTCCTCGATCCGCTGAATGATTTCGGCATCAACGGCGGTCAGCTGCCCTACGACGCGGCGCCCGACGGCATCCACTTCGGCTATACATGGTGCGTCAAGTGGGCCAACTGGCTGCTGGAAAAGGTCAAGTACTGAGAGAAGAGAGGAAATAAGATATGAAACTCGTCAAGCGTTCCGCGATCTTTGCCGCGCTGGTCATCATCGCGCTGGGGCTCGTGATGTCCGGCTGCGGAAAGAAGACCGCAGATACGGTCACAACCGAGGAATACCGTACCGTCCTGACGACTGAGCCCGCGAGTGAACCCGCGAGCGAGCTTGCGAGCGAGGCCGCGTCGCTCAGGATCCCGACTCTGGCCCGTCAGACCACGACGAAAGCGACTACGACCAAGGCGACCACGACCAAGGCGGCGACCACGAAGGCTGCGACCACGACGAAGGCGGCGACGACCAAGGCGACCACGACGAAGGCCGCGACGCGTCCCGCGACCGCCGCGCCCACCACGCGTCCCGTGACGGCCGCCCCGACGACCAGACCGACCACAGCGGCGCCGACGACCCGGCCCACCACCGCCGCGCCCACCACGAGGAAGCAGGTCAGCGCCGACTCGATTGCGCAGGCGTTAATGGATTCTGACGTGTTCTCCGGTGAGATCATCAAGGGTGGCAACACGAAAAAAATTACCCGCGAAGTCGGACTTGAGGATATCTCTTACTCTGAGATGGTCTATTGTCCGGGTGTGAATTCCGAAATGATTCTTGTGCTCAAGGTCGGCAGCAGGGAAGACGCCTCAGCGGTGGCTGAGAAAATGAAAGCATATTGTAAAGACACTGCCGATATGTACGCGAGTTATAATCCGGTAGAGACTGCGAAATTAAATTCCGCGGTGATCTTCAATAACGGCGAGTACGTGATCCTTTGCGTCTCCGCTGACAACGCCAAGGCGGAAACCCTGATCGAAAAAATGTTCTGATGGTTTTTTCCAGCCTTGAATTTCTGACAGT
>ONWP01000289.1 GCA_900321595.1 uncultured Eubacteriales bacterium | reverse complement strand
TCCGACTTCTACGGCGACATGGTCACGCTGGGCTTCTTCTTCCTGGGCATGATCAACAAGAACTATCTGAAGCTTACGCCGATGCTCATCGGCTACGGTTTCACGGAATTTTTCGGCAAGCTGCTCTTCGGCGTGAACAAGGTCATCAACGCAGACCTGTGGAACGAGGCCATGGACTACTGCGAGTGGAAGCACGGCTACCGCATGGAGGCCACCACCGGCGTTGCGAAGGGGCTTGTCGCCAAGCTGCAGGGCATCTTCATGGGCGCGATCAACAACGTGGTCATGAAGAAGGTCGGCTATGTGCAGGGGCTCAAGGTCGGCACCCAGAGCGAGAAGACGAAATTCTGGCTCTTCGCGCTGTCCACGGTCGTCCCGTTCGTGACCAGCATTCTGGGCATCGTTCCGAAGATGCTTTGGCCCATCAACAAGAAGAGACGCGCGCAGATGTACTATGAGCTCAGCGAGCGCCGCAACAAGGCGATCACCGACTACGTGGCGAGCGTGGACGCGTCTGAAACCGCGGAGTCGTACGAAGAATAACGAAAGACAGAAATCAAACGGCAGGGATCCGGCCACTGGCAGGATCCCTGTCCTACAAGAAAGGGGCATTATTCCATGAAAAGTTTCCGAAACGCCGTATGTCTGATCATGGCCGCGCTTCTGTGCCTGACCTTCGCGTCCTGCGCGAAAGAGAAACCGGCGCAGGAGGCCTCGACGGAGGCGAACGCGGCGCCCGCCGTCACCGAGGCGGTCTCCTCCGGCGCGAAGGACGCGCCCGTCGTCACCGACGCCGCGGTCATCCATGAGACAGAGTTCGGGGGCGTTTACATCGACCTGACCATCGACGCGTTCAACGCGCTGGGCTTCGCCTTCGGCGACAGCGTGGATATCGCCTTTTCCAACGGCTATAAGCTGGAGGATCTCCCGTATTACAACGGCTACTACACGAGCGTCGGCGATCCGCTTCTGGTGGGCTATCCCGGATATCCGCACATCCGCGCCGGCTTCAACAACGGCGCCGACCTCTGGCTCGTCGCGGGTCTGAGCGACACGGACACGGCGTCCGTCACGCTCCGCGAGGCCGGGAAGTATCTGGACGTGCAGAACGCGCGCGATATCCATTACACCGACGTGCGCGAGGACTATCCCTCGGACGAGGCCTTCGCGAACTTCCGCATGGTCGCGGTCGGCGGCATCGCGCAGGGCGTGTTTTACCGCGGCGCGTCGGCCTGCGACAACCAGCACAACCGCGCGACCTACGTGAACGATCTGATCGAGAAGGCCGGTGTGAAGGTGATCCTGGACCTGGCCGACAACGACGAGAGGATCGAGGGCTATTTTGCCGATCCGGATTTTGCCTGCCCGTACTTCAAGTCCGTCCGGGAAGCCGGCGGCGTCATTCCCCTTGCCATGAATATGAATTACGGCTCCGATGAATTCCGCGCGAAGGTCGTCAGCGGACTGACGCAGCTGGCCGAAAGCGAGGGCCCGTTCTATGTGCACTGCACCGAAGGCAAGGACCGCACCGGCTTCGTCTGCATGCTGCTCGAGGCCTTCGCCGGGGCGACCTATCAGGAGCTGGTCGACGACTACATGCTGACCTACGACAACTATTACAAGATCAATCAGACGCTGGACAAGGCGCGCTACGACACCATTCGGGAGAAGGTCTTCGACGATATGGTAAAAGCGGTCGTCGGCTCGCCGGACATTGAGACCGCGGATATGGCCGCCTGCGCCGAGCAGTATCTGCTGAACGCCGGCATGGACGCCGCTGCGATCGAGGCGCTGCGGCAGCGTCTGACGAAGGCGTCATCATGAGACAGACGCGGATCTATGTCGGGCTCAATGACGCTGAGACCCATGAACAGAAGTTTGAGACGGAAAAATATCTTTCTGTTTTGAAGAACGTGTGCCGCGCCTATCACGTCGCGTTCTCGGTCAATGAGATGAACGGCGGCTATTTTCATGAGGACGGCACCTACGTGGAGGAGCAGACGCTGGCGCTGACGCTCATCGACGTGCCGCGCCCGGTGATCCGGGAGATCGCGCAGGATCTGTGCGTCTTCTTCCATCAGGAGAGCGTGATGGTGACAGACGCACCGGCGGCGGTATTTTTCCTGAAGGCGGATCTGGAAGAAACATGAGGCGAAAGACACTATTGGCGATCGGACTGATCCTGCTCGTGCTGTGCGGTGTTATGACCGTGATCACGGGCAGAACGCTGACCGTCTCGTTTGAGTTTGCTGTGAACGCGCCAGAGACAGCGCCGGCCGTGCAGATGAGCCGTGAAGGCGTCGTGGAGATCACGGATCAGCAATATGACGGCAGGACGCTGCGTGTGACGCTGCGATCCTGCGGCCGCGCGGACCAGACGCTCCTGACGGTCAAGGACGACAATGGCTTCGCAAGCGGAAAAAGCATCTACACGCACATGCTGGGCATCATCACGGAGGAAGGCGCTTTCGGCTATTACACGGGCTGCCGGGTGTTTCCGGTCTGTCTGGCGGCGTACCTCCTGCTGCTGCTGGCGAGCTTCATCATCCGGCTGCGCGGCGACATGCGCCGAACGCCGTACCGGTACGCGAACGCGGTCCGGTTCGGCATCGCCGTGATGCTCGGCTTCGCCGTCGTGCAGACGATCCTGTATATTCCGACGTACCGCGGACTCGTTCACACCTTCCGGAATATGCTGGAGCTGATGAACCGCTTTACCATGTTTACGCTGCCGCTCTTTTTCGTGGTGTCGATCCTGGTGACGCTGGAAAGCGTCCGGCTGATCCGGCGGGAGGGCCGCTCCTGGCGGAATCTGCTGGCGGTGTTCCTCGGCGTTCTGCTGTGCGTCGGCGCGCTGACGCCGATCGCGGTCAGCGAATGGAGCCAGCGCACGACGCTCATCGACGCGCATAATACAAGCGCGCCCACGT
>ONWP01000080.1 GCA_900321595.1 uncultured Eubacteriales bacterium | reverse complement strand
GAGAACGGCAGCATCACGCTGATCGCCTCCACCACCGAGAACCCGTACTTCTATATCTACAGCGCCGTGCTCAGCCGCTGCACGGTCTTCGAGTTCAAGACCGTCACCCCCGAGGAGATCCTCCCGGCGATCGACCGGGGCTTCGACGAGATGGCGCGGACGCTCTCCTGCGAGCTGGACGTGGAGGACGGCGTGCAAAAGCGCGTCGCCTACGCCTGCGGCGGAGACGTGCGCAAGGCGATGAACGCCGTGGAGCTGCTCTGTCTGAGCGCCGCCATGCCCGCCCCCGGCGAAAAGCGAAAAGTCCGCTTGGCCGACTGCGACGTGATCGCCCAGAAGACCAGCCTGCGCTATGACCGGGACGGGGACGAGCACTACGATCTTCTCTCGGCTTTCCAGAAAAGTCTGCGCGGCTCCGACCCGGACGCGGCGGTCCACTATCTGGCGCGGATCCTGGACGCGGGCGACCTGCCCAGCGCCTGCCGCCGGCTGATGGTCTGCGCCTGCGAGGACGTGGGGCTCGCCTACCCGATGATCATACCGATCGTCAAAGCCGCCGTGGACGCCGCGCTGCAGGTGGGGATGCCCGAGGCGCGCATCCCGCTGGCCGACGCCGCCGTGCTGGTCGCCACCAGCCCCAAATCCAACAGCGCGTACATGGCGATCGACGCCGCCATCGCCGACATCGAGGCCGGCCGCTACGGCCCCATCCCCAGACAGCTTCAAAACAAGCACTTCGACGGCGAGGACGCCGCGGTCAAGGGGCAGTTTTACCTCTACCCCCACGACTTCCCCGACCACTGGACGCCCCAGCAGTACCTGCCCGACGCGCTGAAGGACAAGGTCTACTACGTCTTCGGCGAAAACAAAAACGAACAGGCCGCCAAGGCCTATTGGGATAAAATCAAACCGGAAAAGAAGGGATCGACATGAAATTTTCCGTCAGCTCCTACAGCTACGCGCAGCTCACCGAATCAGGCCGCCGGACGCTCTTCGGCTGCATCGACCTTGCCGCGGAATCCGGCTTCGACGGGATCGAGTTCACCGACCTGAACCCGCCGCAGGGCATCGACGTGAACCAGTACGCCGACGACCTGCGCACCAAGTGCCGCGACCGCGGGCTCACGATCGTCTGCTACACGGTGGGCGCGGACTTCCTGACCGGCTCCGACGGTGATCTGGACGCGGAGATCGCGCGTGTGCGGGCGCAGGTCGATATCGCGGAGATCCTGGGCGTGAAGCTGATGCGCCACGACGCGACCAGAGGCTTCGCCGACGGCGCGCGGGGCAGCAGGGGCTTCGACCAGGCGCTGCCCCGCGTCATCGAGGGCTGCCGCGCCGTCACGGAATACGCGCGCAAAAAAGGCATCCGCACGATGATCGAAAACCACGGGTTCTTCTGTCAGGACAGCGACCGCGTCGAGCGCGTCGTCAACGGCGTCGCGGACGACAACTTCGGTCTGCTGGTGGACATCGGCAACTTCCTGTGCGCGGACGAGGATCCGGTACACGCCGTATCGCGCCTCGCGCCCTACGCCTTCCACGTCCACGCGAAGGATTTCCACGTCAAACCGGGCACGGAGCCGCTGCTGACCGACGGGTACTTCCGCACCCGCGGCGGCAACTATCTGCGCGGCGCCATCGTCGGCCACGGCGACGCGAAGGCGGCGCAGAGCCTGCGCATCCTGAAAAACAGCGGATACGACGGCTGGATCACGGTGGAATTCGAGGGAATCGAGGATCCGGAGCTCGGCACGAAGTACGGTCTGAACACACTTCGCAGAATTTTTGGCATTTTAGCCCCGATCGAGGCTTGATTATTTCGGAATTATATGTATAATAGAGTGGAGAATACGTTTTTCCGAGCGTAATCAATGAAAACAGATTCTTAATACAGGAGTGGAAAACATGAAGAAGAAACTGATCGCACTGCTTTTGGCCGCCGTCATGCTGTTCAGCGCAGCCGTGAGCGTTACGGCGCTTGACATGAACGACATCATGGACGAGCTGGGCAAAAATGAGACCATCGCGGGTCTGATGGAGAACGAGGACTTTATGGATATCGTTTCCGCGATCATCACGTCCGACGGCGTGCTGGATATCACCGCCATGGTGCTCGATCTGGTCGCCAAGCTGGACAAGGACGCCATCAAACAGGGCGCCAAGGATCAGGTCATCACCACGACGACCTCCGTGCTCAACGCGCTTGACGAGATCATCAATATGTATAAGGGCAACGCCGAGATCATCATGCCCCGTCCCATCGACGTGCTGAACACGTTCTTCGGCTCCAACGACACCCAGGACATCGAGATCGTGACCCACAACAACCCCAACAACCCCGGTCGCGAGGACGGCCCCACCCAGCCGCGCGAGACCACCACGAGACGTCCCCTCGAGCCCACCACCGCTGAGAAGGATCTGCTGCATATCGGCGACATCGACGGCGACGGCCGCGTCACGGCCTACGACGCCAGATATGTGCTGCGCGCTTCGGCGAGACTGGAGAAGCTGACCACAGCCCAGGCGCTGCGCGCCGACGTGGACGGCGACGGCAGGATCACCGCCGCGGACGCCCGCAAGATCCTGCGCGTCTCCGCCGGCCTTGAGAAGTTCGGCGTGGAAGCGTAACAACCCACAGTACAGCGGGGGCTGTAAAAAAACAGCTTCAAGAAAGCCGAGATTCACTTGAAATAGTGATTCTCGGCTTTTGAATTCGTCAAACATGAAAAGAT
>ONWP01000176.1 GCA_900321595.1 uncultured Eubacteriales bacterium | reverse complement strand
TTTCGTCGCGCTGGTGCTCTCGGCCGTCTATACGCTGGGACTGCCGCTGGCAGGCTTCTGGAGCCCGGTCATTTACGGCCCGTCTCTGGAGGGCCGCGTCACCGTCACCGCGCATTCCGGCTGTCTGCACCTTGAGGACAACTCCATCACGGCGATGGCGGCGGGTTACGCCGCGGCGCGGAGATCGTGGAGTTCGATCTCAACTTCCGGCAGGACGGCACGCCCGCGCTCGACGTCGGCGCGCTGTTCATCGATTCAAATCTCAGACACTATAAGATCGGCGCACAGGACTGATTCTTTACCACAATATAAGACCCGAGGTTTCCGACCCCGGGTCTGTTGTTTTCTGTGCGGCGGCGAGGATCACGCCTGCGCCTCCGGCTGCTCGTATTCGAGCTTTCCGCGCCACGTCAGGCCGACCATGGTCATGTCGTCAAACTGCGGCGCCTCGCCCGTGAAGGCCTGCGCGGCGTCGCGGACCTCCTTCAGGAACACGTCCGGGGTCTCGTCCGCGCGCCGGTTCAGCGCCTCGAGCATCCTGTCCGTCCCGAACATCTCCTCGCTGCTGTTCGTCGCCTCCGGCACGCCGTCCGTATAGACGAAGATGCTGCCGCCCGGCTCGAGCCGGAGCTCATAGTCGCGGTAGCGCGCGCCCTCCATGCCGGCGAGCACAAAGCCGTGCTTGTCCTGCAGAAGCGCGAACTTCCTGTCGGCGCCGCATACGGCGGGGAATTCGTGGCCGGCGCTCGCGGCTGTCAGCACACCCGTCGGAAGATCGAGGATCCCCAGCCAGCAGGTGACGAACATTTCCGCGTCGTTGCCCTCGCAGAGCTGGTTGTTCACGTCGAAGAGGATCTGCGCCGGGGTGCCGCCCTGCATGGCGCGGTTTTTGATCAGCGTTTTGGCGATCACCATAAACAGCGCCGCCGGCACGCCCTTGCCCGACACGTCCGCGATCACCAGCGCGAGATGGTCGTCGTCGATCAGGAAGAAGTCGTAGAAGTCGCCGCCGACCTCCTTCGCGGGCGACATGGAGGCGAAAAGGTCGATCTCCTTCTTTTTCGGGAACGGCGGGAAGATCCGCGGAAGCATATCCGCCTGGATCTGCGTCGCCACGTTCAGCTCGGCGCTGATGCGTTCCTTCTCGGCGGTGATGGTCTTCAGATGCTCCGTGTACTGCTTCAGATCGTCCTGCATCTTGTTGAAGCCTCTGGCGAGGTCGCCGATCTCGTCACGGGAATCGATGTCTGACTTTTTGTCGAAATCGCCCTCGCCCATATTTTTCACCGTGTCCGTCAGCCTGATGATCGGCCTTGAAATGGTGCGCGACACGAAATACACGATCACAGCGACGAGGATCGCGACCCAGATCGCGGCGATGATCGCTTTGATGATCAGCTTTTTGAATTCGCCGTCCAGCTCCGCGCGCGCGTCTTCAAAGATCTTATCAGACCGCGCGACGACCTTCCTGATGGGCTCCGTGATCTCTTCCGAGTTGATCGCGGTGCAGAGCAGCCATCCGGTGGAGGGGATCTCGCGGGCGGTCATATAGATCTCCCGGCCGTCGAAAACGGCGTGGAACGCATTGCCGTTGCCGTAGGCGCAATCGTCGATCGATTTCCGCACGCTGTCCGGTTCGTCGAAGTGATCCTCGAACGCGTTGTGCAGCTCGCCGTACGCCTGCACGTCCAGCATGAACGCGCTGTATGCCACCAGATCCCGCTTCTTGCCGAGGATGAAAGTCGTCCCCGTCTCGCCGAGTCCGTTGCCGATCACGTTGGACAGCATCTGTTCGAGATTCACGTCGGCGGCCACCACGGCGACGACGTTCCCCGCGGGATCCTTGACCGCCATGGAGGCCGTGATGCACGGTCTGCCGTAGGAATCGATCTCCGTCTCCTTCCACATGATCTCATCGGGCGAGGCGGTCGAGTTCACAAACCAGTGCCGCTGCGTCACCACATAGTTCTCACGGAATACATTGTTGTCCGTGTACTGGTAAAAGATCCCGCTGGCGGTGCCGACGTAGAGGTTGTCAAAAAACCGGCTGTTGTACTTCATGACCGGCGCGAATACTGCCTCCATATTCGCGATGAGCGCCAGCTCCGCGTTCAGCGCGTCGGTCTCTTCGACCCCGGAGCTGAACATATATCGCGCCGAGAGCGTTTCCGGCGCTTTGGACAGATGGACGGGCGCGTAACCGGAATCCGCGTAAGCCGCCGGCGAGGCGTAGAGCTTTTCGGCGTATTCCGCCGACTGCCGGACCGCGTCCGACACGATGCGCAGACGGGAATCCGTCACCTCCATCTGCGTATCCGCCAGCACACCGAGCGAATCGGAATCCTGCGCGTTCAGGCCCTCCTCGATGGTTGACTCCGCGTCCGTGATCAGACTCTCATACATCGTCTGCGTGCTGCCCCGCATATTGTCAATGGCAATATAGATCCCGGCGTAGACGAGCAGGATCGTGCCGAGCGTCAGCGCAAGCATCGATATGATCATTTTTTTGCCTATCTTCAAATCGTCGTACCTCCCGGATGGAATTTCTGCATACCGTTTTTCCTATTTTATCACAAAGTACCCGCAGATACAAGAAAAAAGTTCGCAAATGCGAAAGCGCGGCAAAATAAGCCGGGATCGACGCCCCGGCGCGCTATTCGCAGTAATGATTCGCGCGGACGCTGACCTTGTGACCGGGGTATTCCCGCGCGATCCGCTCCCGCGTCGTTCAGCGCGTCCTTTCCGGAGGCCTTGAGCGCGCCGGATTCCAGCCGCTTCCCGCGTCTGAGCGTGTACAATCCGATGACGATCTTGACCGCGACAGCCGCCGCCATGACAGACAAGGTCCAGACCGTATACTCGTTGGGCTCCGGACGCACGATCCGTTTCACGGCGCCGCGGCGGGAGGCTCGGACTTTGAGATCTCAGTCGCATTTGACGGCGACATAATGTCCGGCTTCATGCAGACCGTCGGGAAGAGATTCTTGCTCAGGAACGGCAAACGGATCGTCTGAACGGGCAAAAGCAGCAGAAAAGCACCGCGGGATCGCCGTGATCCCGCGGGTTTTGTTTTTGAAAGCCAGATCAGCGCTTGCTGAACGAAGGATCTATCATATCGGATAGCAGTCTTCAAGATAAGATCCGCACAGTCTATTCTGCTACACTTATTTTAATCAAACAGCGAAGCATTCTCAAATGCCGGAGGTATATCCTTTAAGAGAACATCTCTATCAGCTTGCGGAAAACAGCGAAAAACCGCTCAAAGATACGCTGCTCTATCTCCCACAGCTCCCGGTTTGTCAGTGTCGGCGCGCCGATTCGCTCCTTTGCGCCGACAGTATTTTTGCGTGTGACATCCCACGATTTATAGTACCCGTCCTCAGTATATTTCACGAAATGGAAGGACGCGTCCGTGATCTGTATCAAGCCCAGCGTGAGAACATTTGTTGACGTTTCGGTCACATTGTTGTCAGAGTACCCCATGTAGCCGTAATTCGCATAAGTAAAGGTGAGCGTTTCCTCACGATGCGCGTTTTTCGCCATTTCGCCTGTTTTCGGCACGCGCAGCGTATCGCCGGGACGCATGAAATTCACAGAACCGCCGATGTAGTCGTCATAATCACCCGAATGCTGGTGTCCGAACAGGAAAATCAGATCCAGCGTTTTCCCCGCTTCATTGAGCACGTCGAAGATATAGGACGCGAACATATTCTCTCCGTAAAGCGTTCTTGTGGTGTGATGCAGGGGCAGATGCGTCATAACGATAACAGGGCGGAGATCCCCGACCTCAATAAGTTCGTTCAGGCTGTTCTTGAGCTCGTTTGCCGCATCGTTCACGATGCAGCCGGCGCCCGGGCGAAGAGGCTGCAGATAGGGGAAGTAATCCTCGTTTATGACATAAAGATTATATGCGCCCATGTCATACAAGCCGTTTTTGACAAAGCCCGACGACGGGTTGTCATGGTTGCCCTGGATGCACACGACTGCGTCCGGATCTGCGTCGGGGTAGACGGCGACAAGATTTGAGCGGATCTGCGAGATTCCCGGCACCGCATAGTCGAACAGCACTTTTGTATAGTCGCCGCCGACAAGCATGGAATCTGGTGTGGGGAGTCCATCCGCCTTCATAAGCCCCAGAACACGGCCGAACCGGTCATAGGCTTTCGTGCATACATCCTGAAAGTCGGAACCGGTAAGAATACTCGCGTATGCCTCCGATGCAAACACAGGTTCGTCCGCGAACGCCGGCAGGGTCAGCGAGAAAACCAATACAGCACACAAAATCATGGAAAACAGTTTTTTGCAGCGGGTGTTCATAAAAAACTCCTTTCATTAAAAAAGCTGAACAACCTTTTTATGCGCGATCGACAGATGCTTTCATGTCATGATCGATCTGTCATCTTTGCCGAATTCTTTTGCGGACGCCGCGCGTCCCTTGATATGCAGCAAATGTGTACAGGCGAATTGATCGACTGCGATTATTCCCTTTTTACGAAGCATCTTCTTTAAGGCGAGCACCGGGAAAGACAATGGGGCTGTACCCGGGCTTTGTTTCTCATTCATATTACATTGTCTCAATTATAAACGAATCTCTACCGTATTTCAACCTTACACCAAAAGAAAAACCGCCCACGGAACCGTGAGCGGCGGATAAACTGTAACAGGTTATCTCTTGGAGAACTGCGGAGCACGTCTCGCGCCTTTGAGACCGTACTTCTTTCTCTCCTTCATTCTGGGGTCTCTGGTGAGGAAACCGGCCTTCTTCAGCTCGGGGCGAAGCTCCTCGTTGAACTGCAGCAGAGCTCTGGAGATGCCGTGACGGATCGCGCCGGCCTGGCCGGTCACGCCGCCGCCGCTGACGCGGCACACGATGTCGAACTTGTCGATGGTGCCGGTGAGGTTCAGGGGCTGACGAACGATGAGCTTCAGCGTCTCAAGGCCGAAGTAATCGTCGATGTCACGATCGTTGATGGTGATCTTGCCGGTGCCGGGATATACGCGGACACGGGCGACAGAGCTCTTTCTTCTTCCTGTTCCGTAAAAATAAGAACTTGTTTCGTACATGTCAGAATACCTCCCTTATCAAAGCTCGACCGTTGCGGGCTGCTGCGCCTGATGCTTGTGCTCAGGGCCGGCGTACACGTGCAGACGGGTGAAGGCCTTTCTGCCGATGACGGTGTCGGGCAGCATTCCCTTGACAGCCTTTTCCATGGCGAAAACGGGCTTCTCCTTCATGAGGGTGGAATACTTCACCTTCTTCATGTTGCCGATGTAACCCGTGTGATGGTAATACATTTTCTGATCCAGCTTCTTGCCGGTGAGCACGACCTTCTCGGCGTTGACGATGATCACGTTGTCGCCGCAATCCTCATGATAGGCGAAGGTGGGCTTGTGCTTTCCTCTGAGCAGAACGGCAGCCTTGACGGCCACTTCACCCATGGTCTTGCCGGCTGCGTCGATGACGTACCAGTCCCGGGTGATCTCTTCTGCCTTGGGCATGTAAGTAGACATGGTTTTCCCTCCGTACATTTCGTTTTTGCCTGCATATGATAGCACGGACGTTTTTTAATGTCAAGAGAAATTTTCAGTTTTTTTGAATTAGATTTCGCGTTCTCCCGTTTTCTCTTGTTTTCTCGTTTTTTCGTGCAGTTATCTCACGCGCGATTTTCATTCAAAAACGTCGAGCCGGGCGCTGACGCGCAGGATCCGGCGCGCGTCGCCCGCCGTCACACGGCCGTCGTGCCGCAGCACGCTGCACGCGTCGATCTGGGCCTGCGTAAAGGTCTCCAGCTTCGCCGAATACCGCAGCGCCAGCCGCGCGTCCCGGGCGGTCACGTTTCCGTCGCCGTCCGCGTCGCCCGTTTTCAGCGTCAGCTTGGGGATGACGCGCGATTGCGTCACGTCACAGCGGACGCATTTGCGCGTCTCCCTGCCGGGCGTGTCGTCGGTGGGCTCGACCTCGACGGTCCACGCGCCGAATTCGTGTCCGAGCGCCGGCGTCTCGCCCGCCAGCTCAAAGACCTTGCCGCAGGTGTCGCACCAGACCTTTTTCGCGAAGCCGCCCGCGGTGCAGGTGGCCGCGACATTCGACTCATCGTGATAACGGGTGTGGATGATATTGTCCACGCGGTGGCTCTGGTCGTCCACCGGCAGCTGATAGCTGCCGCCGTTCCACGCGGCCGTCGTCCGGCTCAGCCAGTTCAGACGCTCGCCGATGAACCACTGCGTAAAGATCGCGCTGTTTTCCTCGGTCAGCGCCGCGCCGGGCTTGACGCACATGACCACGTCGCTCGTCGTGTACCAGACGCGCGCGTTCATGGCAAGGGACCCGGCGATCTTCCGGTAGAGCGCCATGACCGTGCCGTCGTCGCCCGCCATCTTCGCGGCTTCACGGTAAAACGCGCCGGTCTCGCTGTCGAGCGCGGCTTTTACCCTGTCACGGAAGGATTCGATCCTGATCAGGCCGCTGACCGGACCGGCCAGCACGGTGTAGAAATTCGTCGGATCGCTGACGACCTCGCGGTGCGCCGGGCTGGAGCCGATGCCGTAGCAGCGGTCAAAATCCCAAAGCGGTCCGCAGCGGAACTGCTCGCTGTCCTCCGGCAGATAGAAATACAGACTCGACCGGAAGCTGTCCACGTTCTTGCCCAGCTCGTTGAACAGATAGATATACACCAGCGATTCGGGATCGCAGTAGTCGTACCAGTATTTGCCGGTCTTCGCGTTTTTCCCGTCCGCGCTGTAGCAGGCGTCCTCAAACTCCTGGAACAGCCGGGCGACGTACAGCCCCATATCATAGGTGAGATACTCGGGGGACTTCGTCACGATGTGCAGATTCCGATTCGTGATGAAGCCGGTCAGCTCCTCGTCGTAGCGGGCGGCCAGATCGATCTCCAGCAGATACGCGTGGTGGCTCGCGCCGTCCGG
>ONWP01000233.1 GCA_900321595.1 uncultured Eubacteriales bacterium | reverse complement strand
GACGGATCATGTCTTGAATCGACCCGCGGTAAATCGGGGCCCCCGGCGCGAGGAACGAGCGTTGGGGAGAGGAGGAGCGGCGGAGCGTTCCGTTTTTTGCCGGAAAGAACGGACGGTTGACCGAGGCGCGGCCGTCTGCTATAATAGCTTTCGATCTACTATGATTTTCCGAAAGGAGCCGGGCGGCGCACACGCCCGATCACAGCCTATGGACAACATCATCATCAAAGGCGTATGGCCGTACGACATCTGCGCGAACGTCTACATCAAAGCCGTCCTGAACCGCACCGGCAGGAAGCAGTTCTACGCGTCGGCCGAGGCCGCGGACAAGGCGCTGGCGCGCCTGCGGCGCGAATCCAGGGACGACATCGACTTCCCGATCGATCCGAAGTGGAAGACCTTCGCCGGCCGGGAGACGTTCGGCGGGAGCCCGCTGTACCGTTTCCGCGCCGGAAAGCCGGGCGGCAAAGCCATCCTCTATCTGCACGGCGGCGGATTCGTCAATCAGCCCGATGCGCGGCATTTCAAGATGATCGACCGCCTCTGCGCGAAGAGCGGGACGGAGATCTTTGTCCCCGTTTATCCGAAGGCGCCCCGTCACACCTTCGAAGAGACGTATGCGCTGGTCGAGGCGCTGTACCGAAAGCTGCTGGAAACGCGCGGCAGCGAAGACGTGATCTTTATGGGGGATTCCGCCGGCGCGATGCTCTGCGTGACGCTGTGCGGCGCGTTCGCCGGGAAGGGGCTTCCTATGCCGAAAAAACTGATCCTCATCAGTCTCGCCGCCGACGCCGCGCTGGAGAATCCGGAGATCAAAAGGATCGAACCGCGCGATCCGATGCAGGGCGCGGACGGCCTTCGGAAGTATATCCGCGCGTGGGCGGGGGAGGAGCCGGTCTCCTCGCCGCGCATCAACCCGATGGCGGTCGACTTCGCCGCGCTGCCCGAGATGATCCTCTTCAGCGGGATGAATGAGATCTTCTGCCCGGACGTCCGCGTGTTCGCCCGGCGCGCGCAGGAGGCCGGCGCGAACGTCACCTGTTACCTGTTTAAACATATGTATCACTGCTTCCCGGTGTTTGACCTGCTGGCCGCCGGGACGGTGCGAAGACTTGCCTGCGCGCGGATCAACTGAGCCGGAAAACACGGCGCGCCGCGCCTCGCTCGAAGCAGGGCGTCAAAAAAACGGCGGGAGCGGTCCCGTCGTTTTTCATTTGGTTTCGCGCGCGCCGCCCCGTCACGCGATCGCGAACTCGCCGGGCTTGTAAGGCTTCCAGCTGAGCCCGTCCCCGCGCGCGGCGGTGCAGCCGGTATAAAGGATCGCGCCGAGGCCGCTCCGCCATTTTTCGGCGTCGAAGGAGATCTTTTTTGCGCTGTCCGCGCCGTTTTCCGCTTTTTTGATGCTGAAGAGCACGCCGTTCTCCCAGTACAGCCTGCTTTCGTCGACGTAGCCCTGCGCCTTGAGCTCGTCGAGGCGCAACTGCAGGCCCTGCTTGCCGTGCGCGCCGGCAAAGATCCACGCGATCGCGGCCTTTTCGCCGTCGGTGAGCGCGCCCGGCGCGTCGGAGAGATCGACGCTGACGTACTCGATCCCGTCGTTTAACGCGTCGTCCTCGCGCCAGAGGTCCTCGAGCACCTGCAGGTATACGCCGCAGAGATCGCCGCGGTCATCCCTGTCCGCTTTGCCGGAGGCCCGGACGGTCGCGCCCGTGAGCTGTCCCGGCCAGGTCTCCAGGATCGTGACGTCCGGATCGACCGTCAGAAGCATGCCGTCCGCAAGCGCGCCGGGCCCGGCTTTTTCGCCGTCCAGATACACGGTGAGCGAGGACGCGTCCGCGGTATAGAGCTCGCCGCCGCCTTTGCCCGCCAGAACGAGCCGCCCGGAGTCGGCCCCGTCGACCACCCGGAGACGCAAAGCGCCATCCGCCGCCCCTTCGGTGACGTCCCCGGCAGGCGCCTGCCCGCCGCGGCACGCGCCGAGCGTGAGCAGCATCGCGGCAAGACACAGGATCGCGATCGCCTTTTTCATGGTGTCAGCCTCCTCTTGTGATGTGTTTTTCCATTTAATAGACGCGGCAGAGGCGGAAAATGTTGCAAAGAGGACGCAAGAAACAGAAACTTTGTGGAGAATGCCGGTTTACTTTCCGGCGCCGTTATGATAAAATATTAACAAGTTCAAACCGGAGGAGGTTGTCGCATGGAGACGAGAGTCGCGGTGATCGCCATCATCGCCGACGGCAACGCGAAGGCGGAGCTCATCAACGGGATCCTGCACGATTACAGCGCGTATATCATCGGCAGGATGGGGCTGCCCTACAGGGAGAAGGGCTTCAACATCATCAGCATCGCCGTGGACGCGCCGCAGGACGAGATCAACGCGCTGGCCGGGAAGGTCGGACGGCTCGACGGCGTCTGGGCGAAGACGGTCTATTCAGACAAGTAAGAAATACGATCAGGTCTACTGACGGCAAAAAGGATATTTGAACCGAAAGTACGGCGTTTTTCGATCAGCGGGCGCGATCGCCCGCCTGTGTCGTGCCGTTGCTTTGCGGCACGGCCTGTTTTTTTAGACGCGGGAGGTTTTCGCATGGGACTGCAGGATACGCCGCGCGGGGAGCGGATGCACATCGCGTTCTTCGGCAGGCGCAACGTGGGAAAATCAAGCCTGGTGAACGCCTTCACCGGGCAGGACGTGTCCGTGGTGTCGGACGTGAAGGGCACCACGACCGACACCGTGACCAAGACCATGGAGCTGCTGCCCATCGGGCCGGTGGTCATCATCGACACGCCCGGCTTCGACGACGAGGGCGCGCTGGG
>ONWP01000371.1 GCA_900321595.1 uncultured Eubacteriales bacterium | reverse complement strand
TGAATGGCCTCGGCGCGGGCTTCTTTCCCGAACAGCTTCCGATAGCAGGTCAGGTACGCGTCGCGGACAGGGCTCTTCGGCGCGTACGCCCAGCCGGGATGCCGTTCGCTGTGGGCGACGCGGCCGCCGAGCGACGACGCGAGCGCGTCGATCTGCGCGATGATCGCGTCGAGCTTCGCGTCCACGTTGGCGCGGGGCATCAGCGTGAGCGAAACGCCGGTTTCATCGCTTTTGAGGATCCCTTCGTTCGCGCTGGACTCCACCAGCTCCGGCGCGTCCGGCGTGAAGCTGAGTACGCCGCAGGGCATCTGCGTCAGACATTTTAAGATCCTGCCGGCGTCGTCCGGCGCGTACGCCCGCTCCGCGTCACAGGCTTCGATTGAAAGCGAGCAGCCCGCGTCGGCGGGGACGAGCGCAGCCTTCATCCGCGCGAACTGTGCGCGGAGCCGTTCTTCCGCGTCCGGCGCGTCCGTGCGGATCACCGCTTCGCATTCGCGGGGGATCGCGTTCGTCTTGCTGCCGCCCTCGATCGAGACGATGCGCAGATCGTCGATCCCGGCGTCCGTGAGCAGCTGCGCGAGAAACCGGATCGCGTTGGCGCGTCCCAGATGGATGTCCGCGCCGGAGTGTCCGCCCGCGAGCCCGGTGACTGAGAGCCGGAGCGCGCGGCCGGGGCAGGGCGACGTCTGACAGGGGAGCGTCACCGTGCTGGTGACGCCGCCGGCGCAGCTGACGGTGGCGACGCCCATGGCTTCGCTGTCCAGATTGATGAGCGTCCGGCTCGTGATCCGGCTGTAATCAAAGCCGAGCGCGCCGTCCATGCCGGTCTCTTCGTGCGTTGTAAAAAGGCATTCCAGCGCGGGGTGCGGCGTGCTGTCGGATTCCAGCAGCGTCAGCATGATGGCGACAGCGGCGCCGTCGTCCGCGCCGAGCGTGGTGCCCTTTGCCCGGAGCCAGCCGTTCTCGACCTCGAGGTCAAGCCCCTCGTGCAGGAAGTCATGTTCCGTACCGGCGTTCTGCTCGCAGACCATGTCCGTGTGCCCCTGCAGCAGGACGGCGGGACGGCCTTCAAAGCCCGGCGTCGCCTCCTTTCGAATGAACACGTTGTTGAGCGCGTCGCGCGCATGCGCCAGACCGTGCGCCCGCGCGAAGCGGACCAGATGATCGGCGATGCCGGCCTCGTTGCCGGAGCCCCGCGGGATGGCGCTGATCTCCTCAAAATGCGCGAACAGGCGTTCCGGCTCGTATCCGTGAATGATATACTGCATGTTACCCCTTCTTTCTGAAATCAGTATAGCACAAATACGGCGCTTGTCAAAAGGATTTGCGCCGAATTTTCATTTGACATTCCGGGAAAAAACGTCTATACTTGACGTTGTGTGAGTGAGGTGACCGCCGTGATCGCGCCGGATGAGTATGAAACGCGGTATTCCGACAGGCGGACGATCGGCATCCGCGTGGAGCAAGGGCGGATCATCGTCTTCGCGCCCAGAGGCGTCCGGGCGGAGACGATCCGGGAGGCGCTCGCTTCGCATGAACGCTGGATCCGCGCACGGCAGCGGGAGCATGCGGACCGGGAAGCTTCGGACCGGCTGACGCAGGCGCAGCTTGACGCGCTCAAGCAGCAGGCGCGCGCGTATATTCCGCAGCGGGTCGCGCTTTTCGCGCCGATGGTCGGCGTCAGCTACAGCCGCGTGTCGATCAAGGCGATGCGGTCGCGCTGGGGGAGCTGCTCCGCAAAGGGCAACCTGAATTTCAACTGCCTGCTGATGAAGTGCCCGCCGGAGGTGATCGATTCGGTCGTGGTGCATGAGCTGTGTCATCGGCTGGAGATGAATCACTCCCGCAGATTTTATGAGGCGGTCTATCGCGTGATGCCGGATTACGACCGCCGGCACGGCTGGCTGAAGCAAAACGGCGCGGCGCTCATCGCGCAGCTGCCGGAAAAGAAGCAATAAGAAATTAACAGATGAAGGAGTGTCGGCAGATGGCTGCAGACGGAAAGCTGTTGTTTTATAAGAAACCCGCGAAGAAGTGGATCGAGTCGCTGCCGCTCGGCAACGGCAGTCTCGGCGCGATGGTGTTCGGCGGTTCCCGCGAGGAGCGGTTCGCGCTCAACTACGATCAGCTTTGGACGGGTTACCCGCGTTCGAGCGCGGATATGGTCGACGTGAACGCCTATCGCGAGGCGAAGGAGCTCGCGCTGGCCGGAAAGCTGGTCGAAGCGCAGCGCCTGCTGGAAAAGCGCTTCGAGGGGCGCAACAGCGACGCGTATATGCCCATGGGCGATCTGACGATCCGTTTCGAGGCGGGACGCGTTCGCGACTACAGCCGGACGCTGACGCTCGGCGACGCCAGACACGTCGTGGCTTTCACCAAGAATTGCGTCAGATTCACCGGCGAAAGCTTTATCTCGTTCCCGGCGCGGACGCTCTGCGTGCGCTACCGGTTCGAGGGCAAGCGCCAGAACGCCTGGGTCAAATTGTCAAGCGAGCTGAAAAACGAGGTCAGCCGCGACGGCGACCGGATCCTGCTCGACGGCAGGCTGCCGTCGATCTCTCCCGTGAACCGCGCAGCGTTTGACAAAAACGCCAACCTGTATCCCGACGATCCCGCGATTTCCGGGATGTCCTTCCGCACGGCGGTTCGCGTCGACACGGACGGCGAGACGGCTTTCCGCCGCGGGCGCATGGAGATCACGGACGCGTCGTACCTGACGCTGTACCTGGCCTGCGAGAGCAGCTATAACGGCTTTGACAGGCATCCCGCCACGGCGGGGAAGCCCTATCGGGACGCGCCGATCCGTCTGACGGACGCCGCCTGCGAGAAGGGCTTCGACGCGCTCTTCGCGGAGCATCAGCGCGACTGGGCGGACCGGTTCGGCAGAACGGATCTGGATCTGGGCTCCGCGGACCGCGCCGGCGTGCCCACCGATCGCCGGCTGGCGGATCACGCGAAGGGAACGGAGGATCCTGCGCTTTACGAGCTGCTGTTCAACTACGGCAAATACCTGACCGTGGCCGGTTCCCGGGAGGGCTCGCAGGCGATGACGCTGCAGGGCATCTGGAACGACAGGCTCGATCCGCCGTGGAGCTGCAATTATACGATCAATATCAATACGGAGATGAACTACTGGCCGACGCTGATGCTGGATCTGCCCGAGCATCAGGAGCCGCTGAACCGGATGATCGCCGAGCTTGCCGAGACCGGACGCGAGACCGCGGAAAAATGCTACGGCGCGCCGGGCT
>ONWP01000009.1 GCA_900321595.1 uncultured Eubacteriales bacterium | reverse complement strand
GCGGTGAAGCTTTCCGGCAGAAACATCGCCACGAAAAAGGGCCGGACACTGCTCACGGCGTTCGCGTCGAGCATCGGCATCATCGGGATCGCGCTGATCCTGTCGCTTTCCGACGGCTTCAAGCTGCAGATCGAGAAATATCAGGGCAACGCGCTCAATGAGTTCCCGATCATCATCTCACAGATGATGATGCAGCAGGCGGACGAGGAGCAGCAGCGCGCCGCGCAGGAGCAGATGCGCAAGATGCTGCAGGGCGAACGGGATTTCGCGGACACGGACTACATCACGTTCACGCACTCCACCCGGCAGGACCGCATCCATATCAACGATTTTGGCGACGAATTCATGGATTTCGTGGAAGGCATCGACGCAAGCGTCTGCGAAAACGTCGGCTATACCAGGTTGGTCACCATGAACGCCCTGCGCAAGGACGCGTCGGGCAAGGTGAACTGGTACAACTTCCCGACGGGCATCTCCGGCATGACGGAGGCGTCCTCGACGAATTACAATATGTCCGGCGTGGGGCTTGCGTCCTACCCGATGTCCACCGACGGCAAAAACAGCTATCTGGAGAAGTACTACGATCTGCTCAGCGGCGCGTATCCGGCGAACGCGACGGAGGCCGTCGTGGTCGTGGACAACAACAACGCGGTGGACGAGACCGTCATGGAGGCGCTGGGCTTCGATATCTCGCAGGGAAAGATGGATTTCACTGACGTGATCGGCACGACCTTCCGGCTGGTGGGCAACGACACGTTCTATCAGAAGAGCAAGGATTTCGGCTTCTATATCCAGCAGACCGACTACGACGCGATGTGGGACGCCGATACCAACATTGAGGTGCGCGTGGTCGGCATCCTGCGGCTCAAGGCCGAACAGAGCGTCGGGCTTCTCGGCTTCGGCCTCGCGTACAGCGACGAGCTGGTGCAGCGCGTCGTCGAGCTCAATCAGAAGTCCGCGGTCATTCAGGACCTGCAAACCGGCGACGTGGACGTGACAAGCGCCGCGCTGACGCCGCTGGACGACACGACCCGGAGCAACCTGATCGCCCGGCTCGGCGGCTCCGCGAAGCCCTTCGTGATCTATCTGTACCCCAAGACGTTTGAGGCGAAGGATACGCTGATCGCAGACCTCGACGCGTACAACGAGGGCAAGGACGACGACGCGAAGATCGAGTACATCGACCTCTCCGAGGCGATCACCACGCTGACGGGCAACATCATGGACGCCGTCACCATCGTGCTGGTGGCCTTTGCCTCCATTTCGCTGGTGGTGTCGCTCATCATGATCGCGATCATCACGTATATCTCCGTGCTTGAGCGCACGAAGGAGATCGGCATTCTGCGCGCGCTGGGCGCCCGCAAGAAGGACATCACGCGCGTGTTTAACGCGGAGACGTTCATCATCGGTCTGACGTCCGGCGTGATGGGCATCGTGATCGCGTATCTGCTGCGGATCCCCATCAACATGATCATCGAGGCCAAGACGGACCTGCCCAACGTGGCGGTCCTCAATCCGCTGTACGCGCTGGGCCTCATCGCGATCAGTCTGGTGCTGACGATCCTGGGCGGCTTTATCCCCGCGAAGATGGCGGCGCGCATGGATCCGGTCGCGGCGCTGCGCAGCGAGTGACGGACACGGTCAAAACGCGTATTCGGCAGGGCGTCGCTCTGCCGAATTTATGCATACTTACATATTGCAAAATGACGGATAATCAGTATAATTATAATGGCGTAAGGTTTTGCGAAGGGAAGAGCGAGAGAAACCCTGCGCCCCTGAGCGAATACAATCGGAGTTGAGAATCGATATGGATAATAAAAAGGGACCCGGCGTGAAGGAATTTCCGCTGATCGCGCTGCGAAAGCAGGTGATGCTCCCCGGCGTGGTGCTGCACTTTGACGTCGCGCGGCCCGCGTCGGTCCGGGCGCTGCGGCAGGCGCTGGACAACAAGGAGGACGTGTTCCTCGTCACGCAGCGCAGCGACGACGTCGCGGAGCCCGCGCCGGAGGACGTTTACCGGGTCGGGTGCGTCGCGACGATCCGTCAGGTGCTGCGCCTCAACGACAACAACAGCTCTGTGCACGTGGTGGCGCAGGGCACGATGCGCGGCGTGCTTCTGGACGCGCCGCAGCCCGGCAGCGCGCCGCGGGGCAGCGTCAGCCTCGTCGCCGAACGACAGTCCGCGCCCACCGGTGAGATCAGCGACCAGATGGAACGCGTCAAAAAGGCATTCATGCGCTTCGCGGACGTATCCGGCGGACTGGTGCGCGAGATGATCAAGCAGGTGCGCGACGAGAAGGAGCCGGGCCGGCTGGCCGATCTGGTCATGGGATATATGCCCTTTGACACGCAGGAGAAGCAGCGCTTCCTGGAACAGCAGGACGCCGCCGCGCGGCTGCGCGAGGCCGCCGACCGCGTGGACAGCGAGCTGCGTAATAAAGAGCTTGACAACGCCATCGAGGCGAGCGTGCAGGAGCGCATGGACGCGAACCAGCACGATTATTACCTGCATGAGAAGCTCAAGGCCATCTACGACGAGCTCGGCGAAGGGGAAGATACCGTCAGCGACGCGGACAGCTACCGCGCGCAGATCGCCGAGAGCGCCATGCCTGAGGCTTGCAAGGAGAAGCTTTTGCGGGAGGTGCGCCGTTTCGCGCAGATGCCCGCGAGCTCTCCGGATTCCGCCGTCTCCAGAGTTTATATCGAAAAAGTGCTCTCTCTGCCCTGGGGGAAGCGCAGCGGCGACGATTTCGATCTGAAACGCGCCAGACAGCAGCTCGACCGGGATCATTACGGCCTGGACGAGGTGAAGACCCGCGTCATCGAAACGCTGGCGGCGCTGCACCGGGCGCCTGATCTCAAGGGACAGATCATCTGTCTGGCGGGTCCGCCCGGCGTCGGCAAGACCAGCGTCGCCAAGAGCATCGCGGCGGCCATGGGGCGCAAATACGCCCGTGTGGCGCTGGGCGGCGTCGGCGACGAGAGCGAGATCCGCGGCCATCGCCGGACGTATATCGGCTCCATGCCGGGACGCATCATCAACGCGATCGCGGACGCGGGGACGAGCGATCCGCTGCTGCTGCTCGACGAGATCGACAAGCTGTCCAAGGACTACAAGGGCGACCCCGCCAGCGCGCTGCTGGAGGTGCTCGACGGCGCGCAGAACAGCACGTTCACCGATCACTATATCGATATGCCCTTTGACCTGAGCCGCGTGCTGTTCATCACGACGGCCAACGACAAATACGCCATCCCGGAGCCGCTGCTCGACCGGATGGAGGTCATCGACATGAACACGTACACCGCGGAGGAAAAGCTGCAGATCGCCAAGCGGCACCTGATCCCGAAGCAGCTCAAGGCGCACAATCTGGATAAGACGCAGCTGCGCATCACGGACAAGGCGATCCGCGCCATGATTGAGGGCTGGACGCGGGAATCCGGCGTCCGCCAGCTGGAACGCCTGATCGCGAAGATCTGCCGCAAGTGCGACGTGTCCATCCTGGAGGGAAGCACCGCGCTGATGCGTGTGACGGACAAGGAGCTGCCGAAGCTGCTCGGCGCGCAGAAGTACCGCGAGGACGACATGGCCTTCGACAGCCGGATCGGGCTGGTCAACGGCCTTGCCTGGACCAGCGTCGGCGGCGCGCTCCTGCAGGTCGAGGTCGGCGTCATGGAGGGCACCGGCAAGCTGCAGCTCACCGGTTCGCTGGGCGACGTGATGAAGGAATCCGCGCAGGCGGCCGTCAGCTATGTGCGTTCAGTGGCCGAGGCTTACGGCATCGACAAGGACTTTTATAAGAACAAAGACATTCATATCCACTTCCCGGAGGGCGCGACGCCGAAGGACGGCCCGAGCGCCGGCGTCACCATCGTGACCGCGCTGGTGAGCGCGCTGGGCGGCGTGCCGGTGCGCGGCGACGTGGCCATGACCGGCGAGATCACGCTGCGCGGGCGCGTGCTGCCCATCGGCGGGCTGCGCGAGAAGTCCATGGCGGCCTACACGCATTCCATGAAGAAGATCATCATGCCCGACGGCAACCGCCCGGATCTGGAAAAGATCGACGACGCGGTGCGCGCGAAGGTGGAGTTCATCCCGGTGAAGGACGTCGGAGAGGTGCTGTCGCAGGCGCTGACGGCGCGTCCGCAGCCGCCGCAGGGAGCGCGGGCGTGATGGATTTTACGAGGTTTGATTATACGGTCTCCTTCGGCACCGGCGATCAGCTGCGGCCGTCCGACCGGCCGGAGATCGTCTTCAGCGGCCGCTCCAACGTGGGAAAGTCGTCGCTGCTCAACGCGCTGTGCGGCCGGAAGAATCTGGCGCGCGTCAGCTCCACGCCGGGCAAGACCACGACGATCAACTTCTTCGAGAACGGGGAGGTCGTGTTCGCCGATCTGCCGGGCTACGGGTTCGCGAGACGCTCCTTTGAGGAAAAGAAGCGCTGGGGCGAGCTGATGGAGCGCTACTTCACGTCGAACCGGAATATCCGGCTCGTGGTGCAGCTGGTGGACGGCCGCAGAGCGCCCACAGAGGATGATTACGACATGATGGACTATATGTACGAGGCCGGGATCCCCTTCCTCGTGGTCCTGACCAAATGGGATAAGCTCAACAAGGGGGAGCAGGCAAAGCGCCTGGCGGATGTCGCCCGGGAGCTTTCCGATTACGGAGATCCGGCGGCGATCCCATTCAGCGCGCTCAAGGGCACGGGAACCGACGCGGTTCGCGCTGCCATCGAGGGATACCTTTCATAAAACAAAACTTCGGAAAGGGGAAGAGAAGCATGTTTGTTTCCGAAAGCCTGAATATCAACGAGCAGGGACATCTGACCATCGGAGGACTGGATACGACGGCGCTGGCCGCTGAGTTCGGCACGCCGGTCATCGTCTACGACTGGGACGGGGTGCGGCGCAATTGCCGCCGTTTCACGGAGTCCATCGACCGCTATTACGGCGGGAACGGCCGTGTGCTGTACGCCAGCAAGGCGTTCTGCTGTCTGGCGTCCTGCCGTCTGGCGCACGAGGAGAATATGGGGCTGGACGTGGTGTCCGGCGGTGAGATCTATACGGCGCTGGCCGCGGGCTTCCCCGCGGACAGGCTCTATTTCCACGGCAACAACAAGAGCGAGCAGGAGCTCGCCTACGCCCTGGACGCGGGCGTCGGCGCGATCGTCTGCGACAACCCGGAGGAGCTGGCGCGGATCTCGCGCATCGCGACCGAAACCGGCAAGACGGCGCGGCTGTTCCTGCGCATCAAGCCGGGCATCGACGCGCATACGCATGATTTCATCCGCACGGGTCAGATCGACTCTAAATTCGGCTTTGCGCTGGAGACCGGCGAGGCGATGAAGCAGGTGAAAAAGACGCTTGCCTCTCCCGGCGTGGAGCTGGTCGGCCTGCACTGTCATATCGGCTCGCAGATCTTTGATACGAAGCCCTTCGTCGAGGCCGCCTCGGTCATGATGGGCTTTATCGCGGATATCCGGGACGAGACCGGTTACGTCGTTCCGCAGCTCGATCTGGGCGGCGGCTTCGGCATCCGGTACACCGAGAAGGACGATCCCATCCCGCTGGATCGCTATATGGAGCCGGTCTCCGACGAGGTTCGCCGCGTTGCGAAGGAGCGCAGCGTGCCGGTGCCCTTTATCCTGCTGGAGCCGGGCCGCTCGATCGTCGGCGCGGAGGCCGTGACGCTCTACACCGTCGGCAGCGTGAAGGAGATCCCCGGCGTGCGCACGTACGTGGGCATCGACGGCGGCATGGGGGACAACCCCCGCTATATCCTCTATCAGGCGGGTTACACCGTGCTCAACGCCGCGAAGGCGGGCGAGCCCGCGGACGACGTCGTCACCGTCGCCGGCAAGTGCTGTGAGAGCGGCGACCTGATCCAGGAGAACGCGCCGATCCGCCGGGTCGAGGCCGGAGACGTGCTGGCCGTGTTGTCCACCGGCGCGTACTGCTACTCGATGGCGAGCAACTACAACCGCATTCCCAGACCCGCGGTCGTCAAGGTCGAGGGCGGGCAGGCGAGTGTGATCATCCGCCGGGAAACGCCCGAGCAGCTGATCGAAAACGACGTTTAAATCACAAAATACAAAAGACCGAAGGCAGCTGCGGCCGCCTTCGGTTTTGCTGTGCGAAACGGACTCGTCTGCCGAAAGCAAACGAGCCCGTTTTCGTTGTTTTTTTCGAAAAGAGGAATCAGCTCTTGATGCGGAACACGTCGGAGTAGCCCTGCTTGCCGACGCGCCGATCGACGAAGGCGTCGAGCCTGACGATCATCTTCATGAACGCGCTGAGCTCCTTCGGGCTGTGATCCTCGCCGGTGAGCTTGTCGTAGATCGCGTAGAAATCGGTCTTCGCCTGCTCAAAGGCCTCGGTGTCGACGACGGTATTCGCGATGACCGCGTCCACCGCCGCGATGGCGTCGTCGAGCGCCGCCTGATCGTCGCCCTGCGCCTGATAGCCTCGCATGCTGTCCACGTCCTCGATGAGATTTCTGGAGACGCGCTGCGTGTTGAACTGCGGGAACGCCGGGTCGGTGTACACGTCCTCGATCCGGTCGGTGAGCATCAGCGTCTCGACCAGCTTGATGACGACGTCGTTCTGCGCCGTTTTCTCATGGTCGCCGTTGTAGAAGTAGAAGGTGTGGTCCGGCAGCAGTCCGGTCGAGGCGTCCACCATGCGGTGCGGGTCGATGTGGTTGTGCGTCGGATCCGCGCAGGTGCCGAAGCTGTTGCCGGCCTGCGTGTAATCGGCGGGGAGCGTTCCGTCCACCGGCGCGCTCACCGCGCCCATGGAGGTCGAATCCAGATGGATGATGCCGTCGGCGTTGACCTCGTCCCAGGTCTTCGCGATGGGGTAGAGGATGTGGTTGTAATTCACGACGTCAAAGACCTGCACGCCGGCGTTTTTCGCCCGCAGGATGTTGTCGCGGCTGTTGCGCTGCGCCTGATAGTACGCGTCCGTCTGGGAGCGGATATACGCGTCGTCCGGGCCGGAAAGGTACTTGTCCGCGGCCTGCTCGTAGTAGCCGGAGGGGATCAGCGCCCACATCGAGGTGGAGTATTTGATCTGTTCGATCGCGGCGTCCATGACCTGATCGAGCATATCGTTCAGCACGGCGTTCGGGAACAGCCGCAGCGCCAGATTGACAAGCGCGCCGGTGCCCGCGTCCTTGAGCACGTTCGTGAACATATCGCCGTAGAGATCGTTCGGATCGTCGTTGAGCCCGTAGACGTACAGGTCGCCCAGCACGTTCGCGCCGTCGAGCGCCGGAACGACGTAGATGATCTTGTGCAGGTCGTCCACGACCTCCGGGTGGTACTCGAGCAGGTAATTCGCGATGGACGCGCCCTGACTGACAGGGACGATATTGACCTTGTCGCTGCCGGTCTCTCTCTTCGCGATCTGGATCAGCTCATACAGATCCTCCGCGTTGTCCTTGATCGGGGCGAAGGAATTGTAGGAGAGGAAGTACAGCTTCTCGGGACCTGCCGCCTGCACGTAGTCGTTCATCGGCATGGCGTTGAGGACGAACTGCTGATCCTCCGGCGACAGATTCGCGAGGCACGTCTTGTACTGCACCGGCTTGATATTGTACTTGAGGCTGCCGTCGGGATTCGCGCCGATCTTGCCGAAGACGATATCGCCCACCGCGTCGGCGAAATTGCGGGCGAGTCTGCCGCCGAAATCATGCTGCGTGAGGAGCGTTGTCAGAAGCGGCAGACCGACCTTTTTGACGGCCTTTTTCACGATATCCCAGGTGCTGTCCAGGAAGAACGGACGGGTGTACGCGGTCATTTCGACGCCGTTTTCGTCGTACATGCGCACGTCGGACTGGAAGATGCCGGGGATGACGACCGTCGGGATCGCGTCGTCCGTTTTCGGCAGGAAGGACTGCGCCGCGTCCGGCTCCGCCGCGACAGAGGCGACGGCCGGGACCAGCAGAACGGCGCACAGAAGGCATGCGATTATGCGTTTTAACGTGTGTTTCATCGCGATTGCTCCTTTATTCTGATTTCTTTCAGTCGCCGGCGGCTTCCGCCTCTTCGATCAGCTCGTCCGGGATGGCTTCGCCGTGCTTGACGAAGAGGATCATCAGCAGACTGGCGAAGAACATGATCGGGCAGTAGTAGAACAGGGACATATACGTGCCGGCGAACATCCGGATGAAGCCGTAGAGGATGGGGGAGGCGATCTGCGCGGAGAAGGTCGCGGTGTAGTAATAGCCGGTGAAGGTGCCGACCTTGTCCACGCCGCCGATCTCCAGCACCAGCGGCAGCGTGTTCACGGTGATGAACATATTCGCCGCGCCGGCGATGATCATGACCGGGTAGATGAGCCAGCCGAGGATTCCGGTGACGCTCTTCACGGCGTCGGCCAGCGCCTGCAGCGCGGTCGCGTAGGTGGCGTTGGTCGTGCCGAGCTGGCTGCCCGCGGTGCTGATGACAGCCTGCTCGATGCCGTCGACCGAGTCGTGCAGCTGCTTGTCAAACGCGGCGTAGCCTTCGGTCTCCGCAGACGTCTGCCCGGGCGCGTTCAGGTACGCGATATAGCCGTTCATGGTGAGCATCTTGACCTCCGTGCCGGCGGTCTTGGCCGCTTCGGACAGATCGGAGTTGAAGTCGTTCATTGAGTCGTTGACGGTCGTGTACACGCCGTTGACGGTGACGTATTTGTTGATGGAAAGCCCGTCTTTGCCCAGCAGGCTGATGAAGAAGCCGAAGAAGACAATGAACGCCGCCATAAACAGCGCGAGGCCCGCGACGATGGTCTTCTTGCGGCCCCACTTGCGGCCCATTTTGCCGGCGGGGATCGCCGCGGCGGCGGAGACAGCCGCGAAGACGAGCATCAGGATGGTCGCCTCGCTGGTGATCTTGTGCAGGATCTCCTGCGCGAACAGGCTGAAGAAGGTCGTGACGGCGTTGGAGCCGCAGAACAGGAAGAACAGGCACATCAGCATGAAGATGAGGCTCTTGCGCTCGCCCTTGGACAGCTTCTGTTTTTTGAGCTCGGCCTTCTGGCGGCGCTTTTCCTCCTGCTCGGCCTTGCGGCGCGCCTTCGCGTCGACGTAGGCGTTTTCCTCGCCCTTGAGCTTGACGGAGGTGTCCTTCTCATGGACGAAGAACAGCAGGATGAGCATGCCGAGGATCATCACGACGGAGCCGATCGCGAAAACATAGGGGAAAGAGATGGTCTCGTCGGCCTTGATCTGCTCCTTGGTCATGCCGGTGAACAGACCGCACAGCGCGATGCCGATCGTGCCCGCGACCATGCCGATGCCGGTGCCCAGACCGCCCATCAGGTTGATGATCGCGTTGCCTTCGCTCTGCAGCGCGGGCGGCGTCAGGTCGGGCATCAGCGCGACGACGGGCGCGCGCCAGATGGACATGACAAAGACGAAGAGGATGATGCAGATCATTGTGCCCGCCAGCGAACCGGTCGTACGGAATATGATCGGGATCAGCATGAACAGCAGCGCGCTGATCGGGGCGCAGGCCACGATGAAGGGGCGGCGCTTGCCGAGCTTTGAATGGCAGTTGTCGCTGAGCTTGCCGAACGTGGGCTGGAAGATCACGCCGAAGATATTGTCGAAGGTCATGATGAAGCCGATGAACAGCGGCACCAGCGTGAAACCGCCGCCGACCAGGTGGACGTTCTCGCCCTGCGCCTCCGCGAGACGCGTCAGGAACGACACCTTTTCCACGAGGAAGTTGCTCCAGGCGGTGATCGTCGGGCTGCTCGAAAGCAGCTTGTTGAGGATCTTTGTGATGTAGGGATCGTAGATCGCCCACGCGATGGATGTGGCCAGGAAGCCGAAGCCCGTCAGGATCGTCTGTCTGACGTTCAGTTTCGGTTCGCCGGCAGCTTTCTTTTGCTTTGCCATTTTGATTGTCTCCTCTCGGATAAGCTGGTATTGCCGATTATTATAAACGGGGTCATCGTCTGCCCGCGCCGCCGATGAGCGCGGTCAGCGCTGTCGTCAGGAGCATGAGCGTGATCGGGATCGCGCTGCCCAGACTGGTCGCCGCGCCGGTGAGCACGATGAGCAGGACGACAAGCGTGGAAAGGATCGTCAGGAGGAACGCGGTCAGCCGCGCCCGGTACGCCGCCCGGTCGATGCGGTAGGCGTGGCTGAGCAGCGCGTACATGCCGCCGAGGTCGCCCCGGAAGAAGGGCGCAGTCGGGCAGGAAAACTGACCGATCGCGCTTCGCTCGAGCATAAACGCGTTGTCGTCCGGCTTCAGGTCGAAGATCTGTCCCTTTTTCAGGCGCATCCGCTTCGAGATGTAGGCCGCGTCCAGATGGGGCTCGCTGCCGCACAGCGCGACGCGGGCGCCGTGATCGGTCAGCAGCTTCAGGAACGAGACCGCCGATCGCTGGAAGTAGTAGCTGACCACCATGACCAGTACGGCTTTGCCGTCTACGGCCATATACAGCACGCGCCGGTCGAGCGTGATCTCCTCCTCGATCTCGGGATCGGACGGGATCGGGATATCGCGGCTCTCAAGCAGCTCCGCCGTGCCCAGAAGCACGTCGTGTCCCTCCACGACGCCCTGCGCGCCAAGACCGGCCAGCATGCGGACGTCGGAAGCCGTCGGGATCTCCACCTCGTCCTGGGAGACCGCGGCGTTCAGGGTGTGCGCAAGCGGCGAACCGCTGGCCGTGCACATGCTCGACGCGTACAGCGCGGCCTGCCGCAGCTTGACGCCGCCGAGCGCCTTGATCCCGTGCACGCAGCAGGCGCGTTCGTCGGCGAGCTCCTCCGCCTGCAGGACGAAGATATCCGTCGCGGCGAGGGACTGCGCCTCCCGGACGCTGATCAGGCTCGCGCCGACGGGAATGAGCTTCGACTGCGCTCTGCGCAGCAGGAGCGTGACAGCGAGCTCATAGATGAGCGGCTGCACCGCGAGACACGCGCACAGCGCCGTCACACCCTCCAGGATGCTGCGCCGGACGATCAGCGTCAGGACGAGCGCGAGCGCGTCCGCGAGAAGCAGCGCGCGGCGCAGATCGTTATCGCGTTTCGTGAATTTCAGGGGATTCGCGTGGCGGAAAACGCCGCCGGAAAGGAACGTCGTATTCGTCGTCGTGCGCAGCTGTCT
>ONWP01000060.1 GCA_900321595.1 uncultured Eubacteriales bacterium | reverse complement strand
GGCGGGCATATGCTTGCCGTTGGCGATGCCGCCGCAGCCGATGATGCCGATCCGGATCTTATCTTGCATGTACATCACTCCATTTAAATGGTTATCAAGAAAAGAATAATACAAACACCATGAAAAATCAAGGCTTTTTACACATAATAGTCTTGAACTTTTTTGCTGAGTTTGGTAAAAATGTATATAGAATAATAAATCCAACTCCCTTGCAACAAAACGGGCGCGGCAGCCGTCTATTGGGTGAAAGGAGCGATGATATGACCGGTGATATCAAAACCCTCGTGCAGTCGGCTTCTTCGGGCGACGCGGACGCGTTCGCCTCTCTGTACGAGATGTACGCACAGGACGCCTATCGGTACGCGCTGTATCTGACTGGACAGCCGCAGGACGCGGAGGACGCCGTGCAGAACGCCGCGATGAAGGCGTTTCGCGGGATCCGCGCGCTGAAAAAACCGGATTCGTTCAAGTCATGGTTCATGCGCATCGTGCACAGCGCCTGCATGGACGCGCTGCGGCAAAGGCGGACGGAATCGATCGACGCGCTGCCGGAAACGGCGGAGACGCCGGAGCTGGGCCTGCGCAGCGATCTGGCGCAGGCGCTCGCGGCGCTGGACGATCAGTCGCGCAGCATCGTTCTGCTGCAGGCTGTCGCAGGCTACCGCAGCCGGGAGATCGCGCAGATGCTGGGGCTCAACGCCAATACGGTGCGGTCGAAATACGCGCGGGCGCTTGAGAAGCTGCGCGCGGCGCTGTCCTGAGAGAAAGGGGAGAGGATCGTGGATTTCGAGGAAAAACTGAAAAAAGAGCTGACGGACGCGCCCGTAACGCTGCCCGACAGCCTTTCAAAAGAAAACATCGCGCACATGGCGCAAAACGCGCCGCAGGAGATCCTGCCGATGAAGCGCGGACGCAGGCATCCCGTCCTGCGCGACTTCGCGTACGCCGTCGCGGCGCTCATTCTGCTGATCGCGCTCGGTACGGGGATCGACGTCGGCTACCGCTTCTTTTACAATCAGCGGCTGGAGCGTCAGGTGCAGACGGTCGCGGAGAAAACGGTCGAGCCGGACGATCCGTACGCCTCCGTCCGGCAGGCGGTCCTGACGCAGTATCTGGAAAGCCGCGCGGACCAGCGGCGGAAGTCATCGTTCTTCGCGGAGGATCTTTTCGGCTGGGGGATCAAATACGCGGTCGGCGGACTCGGAGCTGCCGCCGACGTCGACGCTGAATTCGGCGCGGCGTCGGACCAAAACGCCGCGGCCGCGCATTCCGAGACGAACGTGCAGGTGAAGGGCGTGGACGAAGCCGATATCGTAAAAACCGACGGCCGATACATCTACTATGGCAGCGGGACTGAGATCCGCGTCGTGGACGCGTCCGATCCCGCGCGGATGCGCCAGACGGGGCTGATCCGGCTCCCGGCCGGAAACGTGTCGCTTGAAGGGCTGTACCTGACCGGCAAGCGCGTCGTCGCGGTGTTCAGCGGACTTACGCAGGAGCGGGAGGACGGCGGCGCGGAAATCTTCACCGGCTGCGCGATCTACGACCTGACGGATCCGGCCGCGCCGAAGGAGGTCTATCAGTACAGCGTCGACGGGTCTTTTACGGATTCCCGCGTCGTTGACAACCGGCTGCTGCTGGTTTCCGGGTTCAGCGTCCCGTATTACGCGTACAACGAGGAAGACGTCGCGGAAGCCTGCGAAGCGCTCAGCGGCGCCTGCATTCCCGGATACCGGGTCAACGGCGGCGAGAAGACGCAGCTTCCTGCGGAGGATATCGTTCTGCCGCGGGACGGCGACTGCGACACTTTCGCGATCGCGACGCTCATAGACCTGAGCGCGCCTTCGGATACGCCTGAAACGGTGAGCGTTCTGGCCGGCGCGTCGAAGATCTGGTGCGGCCGCGAAAATCTGTACATCACCGCGTATTCCTACTGGCACGGCACGGATTCGCCGGACTATACGATCGAGAAGTTCCGCTTTGCCGACGGCGTTTTTCAGCGCGTCGGCGAGGGCGCCGCGGACGGCTGGGAATTCAGCGAGAACAGCTACAATATGGACGAATACAACGGGTATTTCCGCATCGCCATGAACGCCTCGGACGGCGCGGCCGTGTACGTTTTCAACGAAAAGATGGAGCGCGTCGGATACCTTGGCGGCATCGCGCCGGGCGAGCAGATCTACGGCGTGCGCTTTGACGGGGACCGGGCGTACCTCGTGACGTTCTACCAGACCGATCCGCTCTTTACGATCGACCTGTCGGATCCGAAGGAACCGAAGCTCCTGGGCGATCTGGAGATCCCCGGCTACAGTGCCTATCTGCATCCCGTCGCGGACGGCCTGATGGTGGGCGTCGGCGCGGACGGTACGCAGGACGGTCTCAACGGCGGCGCGAAGGTCTCGCTGTACGACGTCTCCGACCCGGAGAACCCGGTCGAGCTGGACGTCTGGACCCGTCCGAACGCCTGGGCGGACAGCGATCCGCACGCCTTCGTCAGTCTCGGGAACGGGATGTTCAGCGTCAATGTGGACACCTATGACCAGGACGCGTTCATCGCGCTGTTCCGCGTCGAAGGGAACACGCTCAGACAGATCGGTCAGTACGCGTTCCTGAGCGGCCGCAGCCAGCGCGCCGTGTTTATCGAACAGACCGTGTTCGCCGTCAACGATATGGGTCTGCTCGCCTACGACGGCGCGACAGCCGAACGGGTCGGACGCTTCTCGTTTTACGAATCCGGCAATTACGGCTACGGCGACGACGTCATCGACTATTGAGCCTTCCATTCAAAAAAGCCGGGGCTTTTGCGGGGCCCCGGCTTCTTTCTATGCGTTTTTTTCGTCTTTTTTTCGTTTTGCGGGGAATGGGAGCTGCGCCAGGATCACCGCCGTAAAGACGACCGCGCAGCCGATCAGCTCGCGAAGCTCCAGACGGTTGTGCCGGATCAGGAAGTCGAAGATCGTCGTGAAGACGCTTTCCATACTCATGATGAGCGCGGCCAGCGTGGGGTTGCACTTCTGCTGTCCGACGCTCTGCAGGGTAAACGCGATCCCGCCGGAAAAAACGCCCGCGAACACGATCGGGAGCGCCGCCTCCCGGATCCCGGTCAGCGTCGGCTTTTCGAAGATCGCCATCAGGACGGCTGAGAAGATCGCCGCGACGAGGAACTGGATCGCCGAGAGCTTCACGGCGTCATGCTTCTGTACGTAAACGTCGATGAACGTGATCTGCAGGGCAAAGCCGAGCGCGCCGAGCAGCAGCAGGAAATCCGCGCGGCTCATGCCGAACGCAGTTCCCGGCGGCACGCTGATCAGATAGAGACCGACCGCCGCGATACAGACGCCCAGCCAGGCGTTGACAGGCGGCAGCTTCCGGCGAAAGATGCCGATGATCGGCACCAGCACGATATAGATCGCGGTGATGAAGCCGGCGCGTCCGGTGGAGGTCTCCTGTCCCTGCATGAGGATGCCGAACTGCTGCAGGTTCATCGCCGCGCCCAGCGCGACGCCGCAAACGCAGCCGGCGGTCAGAAGCGCCTTGTTTTCCCGGAGCCAGACCGGCAGCTTCCTGTGCCGCTTCGGGATCTTCCGGTCCCGGAACAGCAGGTATACGGCGATGGTGAAGAATCCCAGAATGCTGCGGATGGCCTGAAAGGTGAAGCCGCCGACAGAATCGCCCTCGCTCTGCGCGATAAACGTCAGTCCCCATATGACTGCCGCGAGCGCGAGCAGGATCGGGCCGGACACCTTGTCCGGAACGCGCTTCATCGCAGGTCGTTGACGACGGCGACGACCGCGCCGTCCTTCACATAGACGCGCGGATCGCGCTTCGCCACGCCGCAGACGACCTCATAGTTGAAGGATTCGCTCATGGCGCCGATCTCCTCCGCCGGGATGCAGTCGCCGCCGCAGGGTCCCCAGAGGACGACCTCATCGTCGATCGCGGCGTCCGGGATGTCGGTCACGTCCACCATGAACTGATCCATGCAGACTCTGCCCACGATGGGCGCGCTTTTCCCGCGGATCAGCACGCGGCCGCGATTCGAGAGCGCGCGGGGGTAGCCGTCGGCGTAGCCGGCGCAGACCGTGGCGATGCGGCGCGTTTCCGGTGTGTGATAGATGTGGCCGTAGCTGATCCCACGCCCGGCGGGCACGTCCTTCACGAGGATGATGTGGCTTTTGAACGTCATGGCGGGGATCAGATCGACCTTTGCCTTGTCCACCTCGTCAGAGGGATACAGCCCGTACAGGCTGATGCCCATACGCACCATGTCGTAGCTGCCGCCGAATTCACTGATGGCGGCGCTGTTGCAAAGGTGGCGGATGCCCGGATCGACGTTTCGCGCGTCAAGTCCGGCGAGGAACGCGTCGTATACGCGCTTCTGCTCTTGCGCGACGGTCTTGTCCGCGCAGTCGGCGCACGCGAAATGCGAAAACACGCCTTCGATGACGCAGTGGGGGAGCCGGGCGATCGCGGCGATCTCGTCAAGCGCGGTCTCTGTGTACGGGAAGCCGATCCGCGTCATGCCGGTGTCCAGCGCGATGTGCAGCTTCGCCCGCTTTCCCAGGCGCGCTGCCGTGTCGTCGAGCTCCCGCGCGTCAGACAGTCGGTAAACGGTCAGGCTGACGTCCGCGCCGACCAGCGCCTCGTGATCGTCCCGATGGGTGTAGGAGAGGATCAGGATCGGCGTTTTGATCCCGCCGCGGCGCAGCTCCAACGCCTCGTCGGCGGTGGCGACAGCGAAGAAATCCACCTTGCCGGTCAGCGTTTCGGCAAGCTTCAGCGCGCCGTGGCCGTAGCCGTTCGCCTTGATGACCGCGCAGCGCTTGCGGCCGTCCCCGGCGCAGGCGGACAGCGCGTCAAAGTTGTGCTCGATCGCGTTCAGGTCGATCTGCGCGAACGTTCTGAGATATTGCATTGGTTCATTCGCCTTCTTCTTGAAATTTAAGCGATCACATCGGCGAGCGGCGCGATCTCGACGCCCTCGGCCTCGAGCTGCGAGCGGATGCGGCGCACAAACGCCACGGCCTTTTCGCCGTCGCCGTGGACGCAGACGCTGTGCGCGGTGAGCGGCACGTCCGTCCCGTCTACCGCGGTGGCGACGCCGTCGCGCACCATGCGCACGACGCGCGCGATCATCTCGTCCTCGTCTTTGATCAGGTCGCCGGGGGTGCCTCTGGGCACCAGCGTACCGGCGGCGGTGTATCCGCGGTCCGCGAAGACCTCCGCCGCGCAGGGCAGGCCTTTCGCCTTTGCCGCCTCAAGCAGACAGCTGCCGGACAGCCCCAGCAGAATGAGGCTGTCGTCCACGCGCGCGACGCCTTCCACGATCGCGTCGGCGAGCGCCTGATCCTTCGCCGCCATATTGTAGAGCGCCCCGTGGGGCTTGACGTGCTGCAGTTTGACGCCGCAGGCGCGGCAGAACGCGTCCAGCGCGCCGATCTGATAGATGATATAATTCTTCGCGTCGGCGGGAGAGACGTTCATGTTCCGTCTGCCGAAGCCCATGAGGTCCGCGAAGCCCGGATGCGCGCCGACGCGCACACCGTGCTCCCGGCACATGGCGACGGTCTTCGCCATGACGCAGGGATCGCCCGCGTGGAAGCCGCAGGCCACGTTCGCGCCGGAGATATACGGGATGACGGCCTCGTCCAGTCCGATTTTATACGCGCCGAAGCTTTCGCCCAGGTCGCAGTTGAGATCCACTTTCATAGAGGTCACCTCAATATTTCAGGGAGATATTTTTCGTATCCGTGATGAACATATGCCCGGGCGCGTGGGTGATCGCGATCCGCGGCTTCGAATTCATCACCACGGACTGGGGCGTCACGCCGCAGTACCAGAACACGGGCAGTTCTCCGGGATAGAACGTCACCGGATCGCCGAAATCGGGTTTCGACAGGTCGCGGATGCCGATCGCCTCGGGGTCGCCGACGTGGATCGGCGCGCCGTGCACGCGGGGCATCTGCGCCGTGACGGCCGCGGCTCTGGGGATGAGCCCGGCGGGAATGGGACGCATGCTGACGACGGCTTTGCCGCTGAAGCGGCCGGCCGGTTCGCAGTCGATGTTCGTGATGAACATGGGGACGTTGACGCCCTCCTCGATGTGCCGCACGGGGACGTCCGCGGCGATCAGCTCCGATTCGAAGGAGAAGGAGCAGCCGATCAGGAAGAAGACGAAATCGTCCTGCCAAAGGTCGGAGACGTCTGTGTATTCGCCCGCGAGCACGCCGTCGCGGTACAGCCGGTACTTCGGGATATCCGTCGTCACGTCGGCGTTCTGCGCGATGGTGCGGATGCGTTTGTCGCCCACGTCGCCGACCTCGAGGATCGGACAGGCTTTGGGGTTGCGCTGGGTAAACAGCAGGAAGTCGTACGCGTCCTCATAGGGCAGCACGACGAGATTTGCCTGCGCGTAGCCGTCGCACATGCCGCTGGTATGCGTCGTGATCTCGCCGGTGCGGATCAGCGCCCGCACCTCGGCGGGACTCATTTTCGAATAATCCATATCGTTTTCCTCATCTCATGAAATTGTATTCCAGTTCGTCCAGACGGCGCATCATGCGGCGGTACGCCCGCTCGGCCTCCTGCTGCGTCACGGCGGCGAACCGCACGCGCGCGCCGGGCTTCGCCTGCGCCAGCAGGGGCATATCCGCGCCAGCCACCGTCGCGATCTTCGCGTAGCCGCCCACGGTCTGTCTGTCGGCGGCCATGATGATCGGCTTGCCGCTCGCCGGGATCTGCACCGCGCCGAAGGCGATGCCGTCGGAGACGATGTCCACGCCGTCCTTCGCCTCGATCTGCGGGCCGTCCAGCCGGACGCCCATGCGGTCCGCTTCCTTTGTGACCGTGTATTCACCGGACAGAAACGCGCGCATGCCGTCTTCTGTAAAATAGTCGTCCTGCGGCCCGGGTACGACCCGCAGGGTGAACGCGTCCGGGTATTCCTCCGGCTCGCACCGGCGATTGTACCGGTAGAGAAGCGCGCTTCTCTCCATGCGCAGCGGCAGAACGTCGTTCGCCTTGAGCCTGCGGCCCTCGAAACCGCCGACGCCGCATTTGATGTTAGTGCTGTAGGAGCCCATGAACGGCTTGATATCGAAGCCGCCCGCCACGCCCAGGTAGGCGCGGAAGCCGTTTTTCGCCGCGGAGCCGGAGAGCTCGTCGCCCGCGTGGATCTCCAGCGCGCGGCAGCGGGACACGTCCTCGCCGTTGATCTTCCAGTCCATATCCGCGCCGGTGAGCGCGATGACGCAGTCCGCGTCAAAGACCGCCCGGACGCCGGAGAAGGTCATCTCCAGACAGCCCTCGCTGTCGTTGTTGAGCAGCAGACGATTTGCCGTCAGCAGGCTCACGCGGTCCATGGCGCCCCCCTGGGAGAAGCCCAGACGCATGCCGCCGAAGCGGCCGAGATCCTGTACGGTCGTCATCGGCCCCGGGGAAAGGATCTGTATGCTCACGACGGCTCCCTCCTGACTTCGACGACGTAGTGCGGATCGGAGGCGATGGCCTCGTACTGCGCTTCTGTGACGGGGAAGAACCGGATGTATTCGCCGGCCTGATAAAGGATCGGCTTCTCCCGGTCCGGATCGTACGGCTTGACCGGCGTACGGCCGATCAGCTGCCAGCCGCCGGGGGAGGCCAGCGGATAAACGCCGGTCTGTTTGCCGCCGATGCCTACGCTGCCCGGTTCGATGCGGGTGCGCGGCTGTTCAAGTCTGGGCGTATGCAGCCGCGCGTCGAGACCGCCCAGATACGGGAAGCCGGGCAGGAAGCCCAGCATATAGATCAGATAGTCCGTTCCCGCGTGCAGGCTGACGACCTCGTCCCGGCTCAGCCCGGTGTGCCGGATCACGTTGTCGATGTCCGGCGCGAAATCGCCCTCATAGCAGACCGGCAGCAGGTGAACGATCTTTTCCGCCGCTTTTCCGGCGTCGTCGAAGGTCAGATATTTGCGCAGCTTTTTGGTCAGGCGGCTGCCGCTGATCCGCGCCGGATCGTAAACGATCGTGGCGGAACGATAGGTGGGGATCACGTCCAATACGCCGGAAACGGCATGAAGCTCCACCGAATCGGTGAAGCTTTTGATGCGTTTATTGATTTCCGGGCTGATCTCGCTGCCGAATTCGACGGTCAGCGCGCTGTCTCCGCAGGGGAGAAAACGCACGCCGCCGCTGCCGTCAGAGATCATTTTTTGTCTGTATAGGCGAGGAAGTCCGCAAGCAGCGCGTCCTGCAGTTCCTTGAGCATGGCGCCGGCCTTGCCGCCGACGGGCTTGCCGTCCACCTCGGTCACGCGCATGGCCAGGGAGCCGCTGCTCGAGAGGATGACCTCGTCCGCGTTCATCAGGTCGTCCACGGTGTATTCGGTCTCGTCCACGCCGTAGCCGAGCTCCTTGCACTTGGCGATGATGTTCGCTCTGGCGATGCCGGGCAGGATCATGTGATCGGTGGGCGCCGTCACAAAGATGCCGTCCTTGATGATGCTGATGTTGGAGTGCGCGCACTCGGTCACACGGCCGTGACGGTGGAAAATGACCTCGTCGCAGCCGGCCTCATCAGCCTTCTGCGCGGCCATCACGCTGGGAATCAGGTTCAGCGTCTTGATGTTGCAGTGCAGGAAACGGGTGTCTTCCACGGTGATGAGCTTGAGCGTCTTGTCCAGCGGCTGGATCTCAGACGGAGTGAGCATGATCCAGATGTTGGCCTTCATGCCGGAGAATTTGTGATTTCTCGGCCCGGTGCCGCGGGTGGCCTGCCAGTAGACGAAGCAGTTGCCGTCGCCGTCCATTTTGGAGACCATGTCGTTGAGGATGTCCTTCATCTCCTGCTTGCTCTGGCTGATCTCGATGCGCAGCAGCGCCGCGGAGTTGTAGAAGCGGTCGATATGCTTGTCAAGATCCCAGATGATGTGATTGCGGGAGTAGGTCGCGTCGTACACGCCGTCGCCGAAGTAGCACGCGCGGTCGCACATGGGAACGGACATCTCGCTGAGCTCACCGAATTTACCGTTGTAGTACCCGAGTGTTTGCATGATTCTCAAGATCCTTTCCTGTTCATTCAAAAAAGCGCCGAATGCAGATCTTCCGGCAGCTTGCCGCAGTGGAAACGAGATCGTACATCCAGCACCTTTGCTGTCGTGTGTGATTATAGTCTTTTCTTTTTAGCTTGTCAACAAGAAACGTAAAAAAACCGAAAAACGTCAATTGGCTACGCGGTACAGAACATGGTGAACTCCGCCTTCGCGACGAGTCTGCCCGTGTCGTCCGTGATCGCAACCTCGTAGAAGGAGACGCTGCGGCCGGTCTTGATGGCCTTTGCCTCGGCGAACAGGACGCCGCCGCGGCAGGCGGACTGAAAGCTGATGTGCGCGTCCAGGGAGACGTGGGGCCTGGCGTCCGGGCCGTAGTTCGACGCGACGGCGCAGGCGAAATCCGCCATGGTCAGCTGCACGCCGCCCATCACGCCGCCCACGGCGTTGCGGTGCCGTTCGGTCAGCTCCAGCCGGATCCGGCTGAAGCCGGGCGCAGCGTCCTCGATGGTCATGCCGTTGTCAGTCGCGTACCGGTCCTGCGCGAAAAAGGTCCGCGCCTGTTCCAGTGTTGTGATCGGTGTTCTGCTCATGAAGCCTCCTCCGTGAATTCCTCCGGTAAAGATACGATCTCCGGGATCGTTTCGACCTCTGTGGTCAGCTCGCTTTCGGGCTCGTCGGGCACAACGGGCGTTCCGTCAAAGGTCTGCAGTTTGGCGCTGACGCGCAGGATCGTCCGCGCTTCGGCGGCCGTCAGGCGGTCGTCGCCGTTGATGTCGCAGGCGCGGAAGCCGATCATCGTGGTGCCCTGGAGCCTCGCGCTGATGCGAAGCGCGGTGCGCGCGTCAGCAGCGGTGACGCGGCCGTCGCCGTTCTCGTCGCCCAGGACCATCACGACCGTGTAGTCGATAATATTGACGCGGTCGAGGGGAGCGTTGGGATCCTGCACCAGGGAGATGATCTTTCCGGTGCCGATGTACGCGTCCGTATCGTCATACCGGTTGCCCCGGCCGTCGGTGACGATCAGGAAACCGGCGTTTTTCAGCCCGAGCAGACAGTCGCCGATGGGCATCTTCTCCGGCGCGATCAGATAGCCGTCGCCGTTTTCCGCGAATTCGACGCCGAAGACCAGCGGCGAGCCGTTTTCCAGCTCCAGCCGGTAGGCGTTCCTCGGCAGGACGGAGGGCAGCTTGTCCGTATAGCGGGTCACTGTCTGACCGCAGTTGGCGCAGACGCCCTTTTCAACGCCCTTCGTCGCGGCTGTGGGCGCTTTTTCCGTCGTCCAAGTGCTTACGGAGTGCCCGGTCTCCGGGATCTCCGCCGTTTCTGTCCCGCCGCAGACGGCGCAGACGCGCTGCTTCGCGCCGGGCGAGGTGCAGGCGGGCGGCTGGACGACCGCGTAGCCGTCGGCGTCCGTATTTTCATTGACGATCCAAGTGTGGGGCAGCGAGGCGATCGACTCCGCGTCCTGTACGCCGCAGACGGCGCAGACGCGCATGCGGACGCCCTCCTCGCTGCAGGAGGGTTCCCGCGTCACGCTCCACGCGAGCCAGGTGTGTCCGAGGGCGGGCAGCGTTTCCGTCTCTACGGTGCCGCAGACGGCGCAGGTGCGCGTCCGCTTGCCGTCTGTCGTGCAGGTGGGCTCCGGATGGATGACGCCGGTGCCGAAATCGTGGCCGGGCGACGGCAGGCGCTCCTCCTCGACGTAATTGCAGCGGACGCAGCGGCGCGCGCGAAGACCGTCCTCCACGCAGGTGACGGCGGTGATCGTCGTCCAGTCGCCGAACGCGTGGGTACAGTTGTCCGTCAGCTCATAGGCGACGCCGTTTTCCCGGGCGTAGACCTGCGCTGCGGAGCCGTCGGCGCAGTAGAGCAGAAAGCCGTCGTTTTCCGTCGGGAACGCGTTGTCGCCGATCGCGGTCACGGAGGCCGGCACGCAGACGGACGTAAGCGACGGATTATCCGCGAACGCGCCCTGTCCGACGCGGTAGATCGAGTCGGGCAGGATGACCTCGCGCAGACCGACGCCGGCCAGCGCGTAGTCGGCGATGCAGTGGGTGCCGGCGAGAACCTCGAGCGTCTGCGCCGTTCCCTTGTAGCCGTAGAGCAGGCTGCCGATATAGACGGCGCCGTTTTCCGCGGTCTTCCAGAGCGCCGTATCCGCAAACGCGTTCTGGCCGACCTGACGCACGGAGGCGCTCAGCTGCACGTCGCTCAGATTCGAGCAGCCGCGAAACGCGCCGTAGCCGATGTGGTAGCAGGGGACGGAAACCGCCTTGAGCCCTGTGCAGTCCGCGAAGGCGCAGATGCCCAGCGTCGTGGCGGCGGAGGCCACGCTCAGCTCGGTGATCGCTTTGCAGCCGGAAAAGGCAAAGTCGCCGACGGACGTGACGCTGCCCGGGATCGCGATGCGCGCGAGCGACGTACATCCGGCGAACGCCTGCGTTCCGATGGATTCGAGATAGGAGACGCCGTCCTCGGCGAGCGAAATGAACCGCAGACCGACGGTGTTCTGGAAGGCGCGGTCCGCGATCGCCGTGACCGGTCTGCCGTCGATGGTCAGCGGCAGGGAGACGCTTTCAAGCGTGCCGGTGTAGCCGGTGACGGTCACGCTGTCGCCGACGATCTCATAATTGAAGTTCTGATACGACAGATCTGCCAGGGACGAGACGTTCAGCCCCAGACAGAGACTGACAGTCAGGATCAGACAGAGTATCGCTTTTTTCATATGGCGCATGGCCGTCAGCTCCCGTCGGACAGATTCCGCGTTGCGCGGTCAGAAGTCAAATTCATTTATAAAATACCACTCCGCGGCGGTGAATGCAACGAATTTTTACATCATTATACGCCGAAAGGCTTTAATTTCGCTGAAAAATGGCGTAAAATAACGCTGAAAGGGGATGCGTCTTATGCAGAAGCTCACCGGCCGTGTGCGCGCCGCCGTCCAGAAGTACGGCATGATCGAAGACGGAGACGTGATCGCCGTCGGACTTTCCGGCGGAAAGGATTCCGTCGCGCTGCTCTGCGCCCTTGCCGCGCTGCGGGAATACTACCCGAAACGCTTCGAGGTCAAGGCGATCACCGCGGATCTGCGTTTCGGCGGCGTCGATACGGACCTGTCCGCGCTGCAGGCGCTCTGCGGCCGGCTCGGCGTCGAATACATCGTCCGCAGGACGCAGCTGGCGCAGATCATCTTCGAGGAGCGGCAGGAGTCCAACCCCTGTTCGCTGTGCGCCAAGATGCGCCGCGGCGTGCTGCACGCGGCGGCGAAGGAGGCCGGCTGCAGCAAGCTGGCGCTGGGGCATCACATGGACGACGCCGTCGAGACCTTCCTGATGAACCTGCTGCGCGGCGGACGCATCGACTGCTTTTCCCCCGTGACGTACCTGAGCAAACGGGAGCTGACGGTGATCCGGCCGCTGATCCTGGCGGAGGAGTCGCTGGTCGCGGGCGCCGTGAAGCGCGCCGGTCTGCCGGTCGTCAAGAGCAAATGCCCCATGGATAAGACCAGCGAGCGGGCAAAAACAAAACAGCTCGTCAGAGAGCTGAATCGGGACTATGACGCGCTGCGGGAAAAGATCCTCGGCGCGATGGAAAAGGGCGGCGTCGCCGGATGGGACGCCGTTACGGCTGATCGGAGATAAAGTGCCACTCGCAGAACCGGTTCTGCATGAATTCATCGTCATAGCGGCTGTCGAGCATCGCTTCAAAGCGGGAGTCCGCAGGACGGCCGTTATGCCGGGCGGACCAGCGGCCGATGCAGACGCCCGTAAACAGCAGATCGAAGGCGATGACAGAGACCGCGATGATCAGGACCGCTGTTTTATAATGGGGATGCAGCCGGTCAAAGCCGCGGTCGATGCTCGGGATCGCCAGACTGAAGACGAGCCCCAGAACGCCCCAGGCGCAGCCCATTTTCAGGCTGATGAGCCCGCGGAAATTGAGAAACTGCCCGTTGTAGTCCCAGGCGTACATGCCCAGCCCCTTCTCAAGCAGGAGCCCGCAGAGCAGTTCGATGGCGGACGCGGACAGCGCGAAGATCAGAAACCGGGTCAGCAGCCGCTTCTTCGCCAGCTTTTTGCCGCCGATATAGAAGCCGACGCAGCCGATGCCGTAAATGATGCAGAAATGTCCCCAGACGGAGACGACGTGCGTCTCCCAGTGCCCGTACGTGAGCAGACAGAAGATCCCCTCGATGACGACGCCCAGCAGACTGCCGAAGATAAACAGCAGAAACAGATCCGCAAACCGGTCGCGTTTTGCGGTGTTTTTATTTTTTACGGGCGTCTCAGCCATGGCGCACTCCTTTGAACACGAAAGGGAAACGGGCGCGATCGTCCGTTTCCCCTTATGAAAAACAGCTTACTTCTTCTTTTTCTTGTCGTGGTGCTCGTAGATCTTCTTGGGAGCGGCCTTGCGGTCAAGCCATCTGTAGCAGACGGCCGCGAGCGCAGCGCCGACAAGGGGAGCCAGGATGAACACCCAGACGACCTTGAAGGAATCCCAGCCGGCGAAGATCGCGGGGCCGAGGCTTCTGGCCGGGTTCACGCTGGTGCCGGTGAAATGGATGCCCAGGATGTGCACGAGCGTCAGCGTCAGACCGATGACGATGCCGGCCTGCGAGCCGAACTCCTTCTTGCTGGTGACGCCCATGATGGTCAGCACGAACACGAAGGTCAGGATGCACTCGATCACGAGGGAGACGAAGATCTTGTCGTTGTACAGGCCGTTGGAGCCCAGCGCGCCGCCTTCTTCGCCCGGGAAAATGAGCTTGAGCAGGCCGCCGCCGACGATCGCGCCGATGACCTGCGCGACCACGTAGCCGACGAAGTCCTTGCCGGAAAGCTTGCCGTTGATGAGCATCGCCAGCGAAACGGCCGGGTTGACGTGACAGCCGGAGACGTTGCCGATGGAGTAGGCCATCGCCACGATGACCAGACCGAAGGCCAGCGCCGTCAGGATGTAGCCGCCGCCGAATTCAGCGTTGCAGCCCACCGCCACAGCGGTTCCGCAGCCGAAGAATACCAGCACGAACGTGCCGATGCATTCCGCAACGTACTTTTTCATGGATTGCATAAGACATACCTCCGAAAACGATAATTTACAAATCTATTTTAGCATTCGCATATCAGAAAATCAACCGAAAAAAGGAAAGCGGCCGTAGAAAACGACCGCTCCTTTTTGTGCGAATTGACTTGACCGTCAGTCGTCGTTTTCCTCGATCGCGCGGATCGGGGCGGCCCAGTCGCTGTCGATGCTGCCGCAGGCGCGCATGTCGCAGACAGCCTCGGCGACGGCGTCGAAATTGCGGCGGGTGCCCCTGCGGCTCGCCTTGTAGCGCACGGCGCGGTCCGGGGCGATGCCGATGGAGCCCGCCACGCTCACGGCGTCGATGTTCGCGCCGAGGAAGAGGAACTCCCAGCCGGACTCCTTCGCTTCGCCGATCACGCGCTTGACGTGCCCGAGGCTGTACTCGCGGCTCGCGTTCTCCATGCCGTCGGTGGTGATGACGAAGATCGTCTTTTCGGGTCTGTCCTCCTCGCGGATGTAGCGGTGGACCGTGCGGATGTGATGGACGGCGCCTCCCACTGCGTCGAGCAGCGCGGTGCAGCCGCGCACCCAGTAGTCGTCGGGCGTCATGGTGCGGACCTCGTCGATCGGCACGCGGTCGAGCAGCACCTCCGATCTGTCGTCGAACAGGACGACGGAGACGATGGCGTCGCCGTCGGCGGCGCGCTGCCGTTCGATGAAGCTGTTGAAACCGCCGATGGTATCGGCCTCCATGCCGCTCATGGAGCCGCTTCTGTCGAGGATGTACACGATCTCAGTCAGGTTCTTTTTCATAACAATGACCTCCGTCTTTTTTTGTTTTGCGGCTTCATTATAGCCGGAAAACAGAAGACGGAGGTCGCTTGTCAGGCGACAAATTCAGAAGCTGCCCAAAAGCGGCTGATCGTACGCGAACAGCGTCTCGTTGACGGTCTGCAGATCGTAGACGCGCTTTTGCAGGAAATATTCCGCGATCAGATCGAACCGGCTCGCGTGTGAAAGCGCGTAGCCGGCGCGTTTGAGCAGAAGCTCGGCCTCGTCAGGGTCGAGCTCGAGCGCGAACGCGAACGCCAGCACCGTCGGC
>ONWP01000187.1 GCA_900321595.1 uncultured Eubacteriales bacterium | reverse complement strand
GGAATTTTCTTTTTGACAAAAATTATTATAATCCAAATCGCGCGCCGTGTCAAGCGTCCGTCCGCGCCGCTGCCGCCGGTTATGCATCCTGTCCAAATCCGCGCCGTTTGCGTTTCTCCGCTGATTCCACGTCCTCAAAGAACATTGTTGAAAACATATACTCATATCGAAAACACTCCCGTGGAATGCGACAGATTTGTCGCTCCCCAAGAGCACGTTTTTGCCTCAATTGTCGTTCATTCCGAATTTGACGCTGAGAAGCTTTTTCTTATACCTGGTCTCGATGGAAATAACCTCGTCTGCCGTCAGCGTTTTCGGCAGAATTTGCAGAATTGAAAACTGGAAGCTGTGGTAGCGTTCCGGATAATTGCAAATCAACTCTCGCATCAGCTTGTTGTTGCCGTGGCGTGTATCCACATAGCAGGACCAGCGTCCAAGCAAGCCTCCGGCCCCATAGGCTGACCCCACATACTGCATTCCGGTTTCACGGTCAACGATCAGATAGATGGCATTGATAGATGATAACGCGGCATACCACGCGTCATATGCCGTTGGATTGGCGAGAATTTCTTTTAGTTCATCATAGGAGAGGATCAAATCTTCGAAACCGGAGAACACCTTCTTCTCATCGGGTTGCAGAGAAACAACAGGCTTTTCGGAGGTTCCTTTCTGATGCCACATACGTGCGGATTTGCCCCAGTCAATCGTCAGTTTTCCTTCATACTCCTTCAGCAGATCAACCGGTTCCAGTTGGAAAAAAGAGTATTCGCCCCGGTATGCTCTTGCTTCACATTCCGGAAGACCCTGCGGAGCCTTATCCGCAGTATCCGGGACGGCAGGGCCAACATGATAAAGTGCATAGAACTTTGCGAGCGTACCAGCGCCGCTGATGAATATCGCCCAGTAATCATATCCCTTGCTGAAGCCTGCCCTCTGGTGACAAGTGTATTCATATATCATGCCTTTATCATAACATTCCTTAAACCCCTTATCCGTCAAAGCATGCCGAATCAGCTTGACTTTTTCAGGATCAAGTCCGACTTTTTTAAGGATATCTGAAAAGCACAAAATCGCCATACAACAACATCTCCTTACTAAAAGGTTATATCTAATTTTCTTAAATGTCAAGTCTGTTTCGGAAGGTTCGCCCCTCAACTTGCCCGCGCCGCGGCCTCAGGATATGCATCCTGTCCAAATCCGCCCCGCCCGGCTTGTGTATTCTGCCGAAAATCAAAAACTTCGCGGAAAACCGTGCGTTTTGCCGCGTTTTTCCCGTATTATTAGTGAAAGGCCTTTCGGCCCGGGACGCCGGGCCGACGCGTACAGGAGTGTTGACGATTTGATCCCGCTTGTGCTGCTCGAAGCCGTCGCGCCGGAGGACCGGCCCGACTTCGAGAAAATCTACCGCAGATACCGCGCGGACGCGGTGCGCATCGCGTACCGTGTGCTCGGCGACGCGTCTCTGGCAGAGGACGCCGCGCAGGAGGCTTTCCTGAGCCTGGCGAAGACGTTCGACCGGCGGCGCGGACAGTCCGAGGCGTCGATCAAGCGGTATCTGTTCGCCGTGACGCGCTACCGGGCGCTGGATCTGCTGCGCGACCGGGAATCGCTGGGACAGCCGCCGGACGAGAACACGCCCGCCCCGGCCCCCGGCGACGCGACGGAGCTGGAACAGCTCATGTTCGCCCTGCCGCCGCAGTACGCCGAGGTCATGCGGCTGCGCTTCCTCGAGGGGTACGCCCCCAAAGAGATCGGCGCGCTTTTGCGCCTGTCCCCCGGCGCGGTGCGCATGCGCATCGAGCGGGCCAAGGAGAAGCTCCGGGCGCTTCTGATCGAAAACGGATACGAGGAGTATTTCAAATGAACGACGCATTCTGGTTCGACCTGTTTGACCGGGAGACGATCCGCGTCGCCGCGCGGGAGGAAGCCGCGCTGGCCGCAGCCCCGGACACAGCGGCGACATTCTCCCCGGCATTTGAATCGTCCATGGACGCGCTGTGCCGCCGGATGGCGGGCGGACGGTACCGCCGCGTGTACGGCAAGGCCCGCGCCCTGCTCATCGCGGCGATCGTCGCGGCGGTCGTCATGTCCACGGCGGTGGGCGCGTACTTCTACCGGGCGGAGCTTCGCTACGACAGACAGCTTGACGAGCACGTCTACCACGTGGAGGGCGCCCGCGGCGGCAGACTGCCCGCGGACCCGAAGCCGGTCTTTATCCCGGCGCGCTTCGACACGGTCGTCGCCGAGACGCGCACCGCCTCCGGCTATCAGCTCGTGCTGCGCAGCGCGGACGGGGCCGATCTGGCCGTGACCGTGCGCCCGGCGGACAGCGACCACATCGTCGAGGCCGACAGCGGCGAAAACGACTGGATCGAGTTGGACGGCGACCGCTTTTTCCGCCGCAGGACGGTCTCGGAGACTGCGCCCCGGACCTACGCCGTCATTCTGGCGCTTTCCGACGACCGGTACACGGTCACCGCCGGCGTCTGGCAGACGGGCGGCTATGCCGACGAGGCGGAGCTGGCGCGGATCATCCGCAGCGTCCCGCTTGACTGACATCAAAAGAAGAGAGGATCATCTATGAAAAAGCTCACAGCGCTGGCGCTTGCCTGCCTGCTGACCTTCGCCTTCGCCGCGACGGCGCAGGCAAGCTTCAACGACGACTGGTCCGCCGTCGGCGCGGACGGCACGCTCTATCTCCCGGCGCCGTACGCCGCGGACCTGTCAAAGCCGCGGCTCGGCCTGCTCGGGGAGCTGTGCGAGGCGATGGACACGCCCGAAACGAACATGGTCTTCTCCCTGTCGGAGCCGGGCCGATTCTCGCAGGGCGACACGATCGCCGCCGGAGACGACGTCCTGACGATCGCGCTCGCGGACTGCGGCGATCCCGCCGATCGGATTTCGGACGGCGTCATCTGGCAGGTCATGCAGCCGTACCGGAACGCGACCGATCTGCAGATCGTCCGGTTCACGGCGGCAAACATGGAGACGGTCGACGCGCTGCGCCACCCGGCTTTCACCTTTTTCGGGTTTTACCGCCAGTCTGACGGGGAAAACTGGCGGATCGTCGCGCTGTATCATGCGCAGGACAAAGCGGAGCTCTATGCCCACGCGATCGCCTGCGGCGTGATCTGGGACGGCGGTTTCAACCCGGGCGGAAGACCGCCGTCGGTCATCTCCATCCTCGGCGACGCGGATCTGGACGGCAGAGTGACCGCGAAGGACGCGCGCCTTGCGCTGCGGGCCAGCGCGAAGCTGCACACGCTCACGCCGACCGGGTTCCGCGCGGCGGATCTGGACGGCAACGGCCGTGTCACCGCAGGCGAGGCCCGCAGGATCCTGCGCGTCAGCGCGAAGTTGGATCGATTCTGATCCGGAAAGAGAGGGTATCACATGAAACGCATCTTACATTTCATCCTTATGCCGGCGCTCATCCTTGCGCTGCTGCTGCCGGGCACGGCCGCTGCCGCGGTCAAGCCCGAGGTCGACCCGGAGGACCCGGACCGCATCTTCGTCGGCGGCTGGAAGGCCAGCTATGGAGACCTGACGGTCGATCTGACCGAGGCGACGGGCGGACGCGTGCGGGCCGAGGACTTTTTGGACGTCACGCTCCCGGAGCCGGACTACCCGTGGTCCGGCGCGCCGGAGGACGCGTACGAGATCACGCGGACCGGCAACGCCGTGCTGACGCTCCGGGAAACGTTTCTGCGCTTATTCGACGAACACGGGGTGCGCGTCACGATCCTGTTTGAGAACGCCGAATTGTCCGTGGATCTCATCGTCTGGAGCGGCGCGCCGCGGGTGACCCGATCCGTGATCGCGTGGCCGGACGCGGACGGCGGCGTGACCGAGCGCATGCCGTGGCTGAGAGAGTCTTCACGCCCGGAGACGATCACGGCCCTGACGCTGGACGGCGCGGACGCCGCAGATTACGCGCGGGTCGAAATGGACGGCAGCGTGCCGGTCCTGCGCGTTGACAGCGGAGACTGGCCGCAGGACGGGAAGCTGCACATCCTTGAGTTGACCTTTGAAAACCTCGACTACACGCGCTTCTGCGTCTTCCCCCCCTGCGCGCTGAACGTCACCGCGTTCCCCGGCTACGTGCACGAGGTGCGCGGCGAAGGCTATACCACCTATGTGCGAAACGCGGCTGCCGCCAGAGACGTCCTGCGCGTCTCCGCGCGCCTCATGGAGCTTGACGAGCACATGCGCCCGCAGGCGGACGTTAATTTCGACGGGAAGATCACGGCGTCGGACGCGCGCATCCTGCTGCGGTATTCCGCGCGTCTGCAGGGCTTTCCCGTGAAGCTGCGCGTCGGGCAGACGCTGCAGTTCGGGCCGTTCAACACGCTGCCCGACGACTTCGTCCTCTCAGAAACCACAGAAGCGCTGCGCGTCGAAAGCATCCTGGTCCCCGTCATCAGACACGCCGGGGGCGGCGCGACGGGCCAGCGCGTGTTCCGCGTCACCCCGACAAGCCCCGGCACGCACACCTTTGAGATCGCGTGGCGTGAATTCGGCGGCAAGACGACGCGGTATGCGGCGCGATTCGATATCACCGCGGCAGCGTCATGAAACACAAACCGTCAGCCAAAAGACTGACGGCTTTTTCTTTGCCCTGTGTCCAGCGAGGCAGAGAAAAAGGAGCTCCGCAAAAGCGAAGCTCCCTTGGAACTCGGAACTTGGAACTCCCGCGGAGCGGGCTCAGTTCTTCTTCGCAAACAGCACCTTCACCAGCGCGATGAACGCCTTGAAGAACGCGCGGATCCGGGCGAAGAACGCCTGCACCTTCCCCTGCTCCTCCTTGGGCGGGTTGACCATCGCGGTGTCGCAGTTTTCCGTCGTCTGGGGAACGATGTTGTTGTCGTCGTTCATCACCATGAACTGCGGGTGCGCCGCGTCCGCATGGATGTCGTAGTCGGAGCGCCAGAGCACCTCCAGCAGGAAGGGATTGACCTCCAGCGGGAAGGGATTGTGCTTGAAATTCTTGATATACCAGGTCGTCTCGGGCAGCAGGCCGGTGCTGGCGTCGATCTGACGGTCGGGGCTGATATAGTCGCCGTAACCGGCGTCGACGCGCGACTGCACGTATTCGGGATCAAGGCGCGTGTCGTACTCGGAGGTCGTCGCGCCGAAGGACTGGTTCGCCACGGGCGTGTCGCCGTCAGCGAGGCCGTTGGCGTCCGCCGTCAGCGGATACGCCGGGAAGCCGTACTTGCACACGGCGCTGAGCTTGACGCCGTCCGCCTGCATATCGGCGAGCATCTCGTCCACGCGCTCATAGACGTTGTAGTGATAGGCGTCGGCCTTCGCGATCACGCCGGCGTACTTGTCCTCATTGCCGCCGAAGAGGTATTCCTTCGCCTGCTCGTAGTGCTCGCCGGTCATCGCCCAGTACCCGGGCGAGCAGGCCAGCGTCCCCAGCAGGAACTCCTTGATCAGCGTGTCCTTGATCTTGTCGTAGAACTTCTGCACCAGCTCCGCGGTCACCTTGATGCCGAAGCTGTTCTCAAGCATATCCAGCGCGTAGGGGATCACGGCGGCGAGGGTCTCGTTATTGACCTTCTCCTCCAGTCCCAGCGACTGCAGATAGTAGCCGGCGGCCTTGGACTCGATATTGATCGTGCCGCTGAACGCCGCGTCG
>ONWP01000072.1 GCA_900321595.1 uncultured Eubacteriales bacterium | reverse complement strand
CTGGGCATGTACAGCCTTGAATACATCGACGAGGCGCTGGCGATCAAGAAGGATCTGCCCCTCGAAAACGACAACCTCAGCCGGATCAAGGACGCGGATACACGGCTCAACTCCAACTATCCGATGCTGCTTGATTATCCCGCCATGTCGAATTTCACGCACATCGTTTCGTCGGATATGACCTCCACGATGGAGGGTCTCGGCTATTCGCAGATCTACACGAGAGTGCTCGACAACGTGGGCACGCCTCTGACGGACGCGCTGCTGAATATCAAGTACGCGCTGTCGAACCGGACGCTGTCGGAAACGGAATACACCGATCTGCAGCCGGTCGGCGATATGGAGCTTTACGAGAACAGGTACACGCTGCCCGCCGGTCTGATCGTGGACGACGCTTTCATGCAGATCGACGTGGTGCAAAACGCGGACTGCTTCAAGACCAACGATCAGCTCTACCGGGTGCTGTCCGGACAGGATCGGGATATCTTTGAGACGCAGCCCTTCGCGCTGGATGAAAACGGCGAATTCAGCGGCGAGTTCCACGTGACCGGGACGAAGCACGCGTATCTCATCGTCTATATCGAGAATACGGCGCAGAACCGCGGCTCCTTCAGCGTGATGGCAGACGGCAAGCGCGTCGATCTGTCCTACTTCGGCGACGGCATCAATTACTACTATCCCAACAACTTCCACAATACGCTCATCGATCTGGGCGTGCGCACGGATGAGGACGTCCCCATCGACGTCGGCGCGATCAAGGACGTGCCGTCCGGCATCAAGGGCGTTTTCGCCGCGTTCGACGCGTCGCTGCTCGATCAGCTTTGTGAAAAGAACAAGGATAACCACGCGCAGATCACCACCACCGCCCGGACGCTGACCGCGACCTATACGGCGCAGGACGACGCGCACTACGTGTTCCTGCCGGTGGCCTACGACGACGGCTGGACCTGCACCGTCAACGGCGAAAAGGCGGAGGTGCTGCCCGCGCTGTCGAGCTTCATGGCGGTGAAGCTGCAAAAGGGCGAGAACGCCGTCAAGCTGACATACCTGCCCTGGGGCATGAAGAAGGGCGCCGCCGTCACGGTCGCCAGCCTGCTTCTGGCTGCCGCGCTCTACGTCATCAGCCGGAAGAAGGCGATCCCGATGGAGGCGGACGGAGTGATTTTCCGCGTCGTGGAGATCGGTTACATCTGCCTGTGCGCGCTGGCCTACGGCATTCTGTACCTCGTTCCCATTATTTATCATATCTTCGGTTTGTAACAATACGCTTGACATATCGTAAAAGAAAGGCGGAACAACCATGAAAGTTGTCATCTTGGCCGGCGGCTTCGGCACGCGAATCAGCGAGGAAAGCCATCTGATCCCCAAGCCTATGATCCAGATCGGCGACATGCCGATCCTGTGGCACATCATGAAGCAGTATTCCCATTACGGCTTCAACGATTTCATCATCTGCTGCGGCTACAAGCAGTATGTGATCAAGGAGTTTTTCGCGGATTATTTCCTGCACACCAGCGATATCACCTTTGACTTTACGGCCGGCGGTGAAATGACCGTCCACTCCAACCACGCGGAGCCCTGGCGGGTGACGCTGGTGGATACCGGCCTGAACACCATGACCGGCGGCCGTGTGAAGCGCGTGCGCGATTACGTGGGGAACGAGCCCTTCATGCTCACCTACGGCGACGGCGTCTCCGACGTGGACATCAGCAAGCTTCTGGCGTTCCATCAGTCCCACGGCAAGATCGCGACGCTGACGGCCATCGAGCTGACGGCGCGTTTCGGCGTGCTGGATATCAACGCCGACGGCGGCATCCAGCAGTTCCGGGAGAAGACCCAGCAGGACGGCAGCGTGATCAACGGCGGCTTCATGGTCCTGCAGCCGGAGATCTTCGACCTGATCGACGGCGACAGCACCGTCTTTGAGAAGTATCCGCTCGAGGAGTGCGCCCGCCGCGGCCAGCTCATGGCGTACACGCACAAGGGCTTCTGGCAGTGCATGGACACGCTGCGCGACAAAAACAAGCTGGAGAAGCTCTGGGCGGACGGCACCGCGCCGTGGAAGGTCTGGGAAGACTGATGGACGCGCGGCTTGGCTTTTACGCGGGCAAACGCGTTCTCGTGACCGGACACACCGGCTTCAAGGGCTCGTGGCTCTGTGAGATCCTGAAAATGCTCGGCGCGGAGGTGACCGGCTACGCGCTGCAGCCGCCGACGGAGCCGTCCATGTTCGCGCTCGCCGGCGTGGCGCGCGGCATGCGCTCCGTCATCGCGGATATCCGCGATTTCGACGCGCTGGGGCGCGTTTTCGACGAGACGCGGCCGGAGGTCGTGCTGCATCTGGCGGCGCAGCCGATCGTGCTGACCAGCTACGAGCAGCCCCGCTACACCTATGAGACGAACGTGATGGGCACGGTGAACCTGCTCGAATGCGTGCGCCTGAGCGACAGTGTGAAGAGCGTCCTCAACGTGACGACCGACAAGGTCTACAAAAATAACGAATGGTGCTGGGGCTACCGGGAAAACGAGCCGCTGGACGGCTTTGACCCCTATTCCAACAGCAAATCCTGCTCTGAGCTGGTGACGCACAGCTACAAGGCGAGCTTTTTCGACGACCGGGAGATCGCCGTATCCACCGCCCGGGCGGGGAACGTCATCGGCGGCGGCGATTTCGCCGACAACCGGATCATTCCGGACTGCGTCCGCGCGGCGATCGCGAAGGAGCCGATCCAGGTGCGCAACCCCAACTCGACGCGTCCCTATCAGCACGTGCTCGAGCCGCTCAACGCCTATCTGCTCATCGCGGCGGCGCAGGCGGCCGACCGTGCGAAGCAGGGGTATTACAACGTGGGCCCCGACGACGCGGACTGCCTGACCACCGGCACGCTGGCGGGCATTTTCTGCGACGCGTGGGGCGACGGGCTGACCTATGAAGCGAAGCACCGGGACGGCCCGCACGAGGCCAATTTCCTCAAGCTGGACTGCTCCCTGGTCAAAAACACGTTCGGCTGGCAGCACGTCTGGAACGCGCCGGAGGCCGTGCGCCGTACAGTGGCGTGGACGAAGGTCTACGCTGCCGGCGGCGATGTGTCGGACGTCACAAGACGGCAGATCGCAGAATTTTTCGGGATGGAATGAAAGGAAACAACATGACGCAACAGGAAATCGACAGACAGCGCATCCTCGACGAGGTGCAGGCGTACTTTGATAACTATCTTGTTCCCAAAAAGCCCTTTGAGCCCGGCGACCGCATCCACTACGCGTCCCGCGTTTTCGACGCGAGGGAAGGCGTGAATCTGGTGGACAGCGCGCTGGAATTCTGGCTCACCGCCGGACGCTACACCGACGAATTTGAAAAGAAGGTCGCCGCGTATCTGGGCGTGAAGCACTGCGCCTTCGTCAACTCCGGCTCCAGCGCGAATCTGCTGGCCTTTATGACGCTCACGTCCCCGCTTCTGGGCGAACGGGCGATCCGCCCCGGCGACGAAGTCATCACGGTGGCCTGCGGCTTCCCGACGACGGTCGCGCCGGTCATCCAGTACGGCGCGGTTCCCGTCTTTGTGGACGTGACGCTGCCCACATACAATATCGACGTGACGAAGCTGGAGGACGCGCTTTCGGCGAAGACGAAGGCCGTCATGGCGGCGCACACGCTGGGCAATCCGTTTGATCTGGCCGCGGTCAAAGCGTTCTGCGACAAACACGGGCTGTGGCTCGTGGAGGACAACTGCGACGCGCTCGGCTCGACCTACGAGCTCGACGGCGTGAAAAAGTTCACCGGCACGGTCGGCGACCTCGGCACGTCGAGCTTTTACCCGCCGCACCACATGACCACCGGCGAGGGCGGCGCCGTCTATACCGACAACGCGCTGCTGAACAAGATCATGCGCTCGATGCGCGACTGGGGGCGCGACTGCCGCTGCGCGTCCGGACAGGACAACCTGTGCGGCCACCGCTTCGACGGCCAGTACGGCGATCTGCCCGCCGGTTACGATCACAAATACGTTTACTCGCACTTCGGCTACAACCTGAAGGCCACCGACCTGCAGGCGGCGGTCGGCTGCGCGCAGATCGAAAAATTCCCGTCCTTCGTCGAGCGCCGCAAGGCCAATTTCGCGAGGCTCAAGGCAGGTCTCGCGTCCGTTTCGGACAAGCTCATCCTGCCCGAGGCCGCCGCGCACGCCGATCCGTCCTGGTTCGGCTTCCTCATGACCGTGCGAGAGGGCGTCGACCGCCGGAAGGTCGTCGATTACGTGGAATCGCACGGCGTGCAGACCCGGATGCTCTTCGCCGGGAACATCATCAAGCATCCCTGCTTTGACGGGATGCGCGCAAGCGGCGAGGGCTACCGCGTGGTCGGCACGCTCGACAACACCGACCGCATCATGCGCGACACCTTCTGGGTCGGGGTCTATCCCGGCATGACCGACGACATGATCGACTTCATGGCCAAAACCATCTGTGAAGCCGTTTCGCAATAACTCCGGAGGCATTTTTCCGTGAAAATCAAGGTTTCCAACTATATTTCGCAGTTTCTCGTCGATCACGGCGTGGACACGGCGTTCACCGTCACGGGCGGCGGCGCCATGCACCTGAACGACGCGTTCGGCCATCAGGCGGGGCTGCGCTGTATCTACAACCACCATGAGCAGGCCTGCGCCATCGCGGCGGAGAGCTACGCGCGCATCCACAACAGGATCGCCGCCTGCGTCGTCACGACCGGCCCCGGCGGCACCAACGCCATCACCGGCGTCGTCGGCGGATGGCTCGACTCGATCCCCATGCTGGTGATCTCCGGGCAGGTGCGTTACGATACCACCGCCAGAAGCACGGGCCTTGGCATCCGCGCCATGGGCGATCAGGAGTTCGACATCACGAAGGCCGTCGAATGCATGACGAAGTACTGCGAGATGGTCACCGATAAGAACAGGATCCGCTACTGCCTCGAGAAGGCGTGGAAGCTCTCGCAGCAGGGCCGACCCGGCCCGTGCTGGCTGGACGTGCCGCTGAATATCCAGGGCGCGTACGTGGATACCGACGACCTGTACCCCTACGACGGGGAAGGGGACGAGATCCTGCCGCAGCTGCCGCCGGACGCGGTGTTTTACGACATCATCGACCGGATCAGGCGCGCGGAGCGCCCCGTCTTCAACGCCGGGAACGGCATCCGCATCGCCGGCGCGTTCGACGCGTTCCGCCGTGTGGCGGACAAGCTCGGCGTTCCCGTGGTGACCGGCTGGAACTCCATCGATCTGGCGGAGGACGACTATCCGTGGTACGCCGGCAGACCCGGCATCATGGGCGACCGTCCCGGCAACTGGGCTGTGCAGAACAGCGACCTGTTCTTCTCCGTCGGCTCGCGTCTGTCGATCCGGCAGGTGGGCTACAACTATCAGTCCTGGGCCAGATGCGCGTATAAGATCGTCGTCGACGTGGACGGCGAGGAGCTGAAAAAGAAGACCGTGAACGCGGATCTGCCCGTGCAGTGCGACGCGCAGGCGTTTCTGGAGCGCATGGACGCGCTCCTGGGCGACGGCCTCGAGCCGCACCGCGCCTGGATGGATATCTGTCTGGACCGCAGAAAGCGCTATCCCGTCATCCAGCCGAAGCACTACGCGCAGGAAAAGCCCGTCAACGTTTACGCCTTCATCGGGGAGCTGTCGAAGCGTCTGCCCGAGGGGCGCGTGACCGTCGTCGGCAACGGCTCGGCCTGCGTCGTGGGCAGCCACGGATACATCATAAAAAAGGATCAGCGGTTTATCATCAATTCCGCCATCGCGTCCATGGGCTATGATCTGCCGGCGGCCATCGGCGCCTGCGCCGCGGCCGGCTTCGACGAGATCATCAACGTCACCGGCGACGGCAGCATCCAGATGAATCTGCAGGAGCTGCAGACCATCGTGCAGAACAAGCTGCCGATCAAGATCTTCATGATCAACAACGGGGGCTATCACTCCATCCGGCAGAGCCAGAAGAATTTCTTCGGCGAGCCGCTGGTGGGCGTGGGCTACGACAGCGGCGACCTGTCCTTCCCGGATATGTCGAAGCTGATTCCGGCTTACGGGATCCCGTATTTCAGGGTGGACGAGACCGCGAAACTCGGCGAGGTCATTGAGCAGACGCTGGCGACGCCGGGATACGCCTTCTGTGAGGTCATCGTCGATCCGGAGCAGCGTTTCGAGCCCAAGAGCGCGACGAAAAAGCTGCCGGACGGGACGCTTGTGAGCGCGCCGCTGGAGGATCTGGCGCCCTTCCTGCCCCGTGAGGAGCTGGAGAGCCTGATGTTTATCCCGCTGATGGAGGAGCGATAAATGAAGACAGCAATCGTCACCGGCGCGACCGGCATGATCGCGTCCGCGCTCATTCGGGAGCTGGTGCGCTGCGGCGTGCGCGTCTACGCGCTTTGCAAGCCCGGCGACGACCGGTCGGACGACTTTTTCGCGTCGCCGCTGGTCACCGCCATCGACGCGGATATCACGGCGCTGCCGCAGACCGCGCCGCAGATCGACGCGAAGGACGGCGTTCTGTACCATTTCGCGTGGCTCGGCACCTTCGGCGGCGTCCGGGACGACGTGTATCTGCAGAACGACAATATCCGTTATACGCTCGACGCGGTGCAGCTGGCGCACATGACGGGCTGCGAGTGCGTCGTGACGGCCGGCTCGCAGGCCGAGTACGGCATCCGGGAGGAGACGCTGCGGCCCGACACGCCGGTCGATCCGGTCACGGGCTACGGCATCGCGAAGTACGCCGCCGAAAAGCTGGCGGGGCTCTACGCGCGGAATCTGGGGCTGCGCTTCTGCGCCGTGCGCATCCTGTCTGTCTTCGGGCAGAAGGGCAATCCGAACTCCATCATTATGGCGAATCTGGCGAAGATGCTGCGCGGCGAGAAAACGTCCTATACGAAGGGCGAACAGCTCTGGGACTTCCTGCACTGCGACGACGCGGCGAAGGCGTTCCGGCTCATCGGCGAGCGCGGCAGGGACGGGGCCTGTTATCCGCTGGGCAGCGGCAGCCCGCGTCTGCTGCGCGACTACATCCTCGCCATGCGCGATACGATCGACCCGGCGCTCGAGGTCGCGCTCGGCGCGATCGACTACCCGCCGGGACAGGTCATGCGCCTGTGCGCCGATATCACGGCGCTGACGGCGGATACCGGATTTATGCCGGATCTGACCTTTGAGGACGGCGTCCGGCGCACGGCGGACTGGATGAAAACACGAGGTGTGACATGAAGAAGATCAGCGTTTTGATCCCCTGCTACAATGAGATCGAAAATGTCGGCCCCATGAGTGAGGCAATCGAAACTGTGATGACGAACGAGCTGCCCGGCTATGACTGGGAGCTGGTTTTCATCGACAACAATTCCACCGACGGCACGCGGGAGAAGCTGCGCGAGATCTGCCGGGAGGGCAGTCATTTCCGCGCGATCCTCAACGCGAAGAACTTCGGGCAGTTCAATTCGCCCTATTACGGCCTGATGCAGGTCACGGGCGACTGCTGCATCCAGATGTGCTGCGACTTTCAGGACCCTGTGAGCCTGATCCCGCAGTACGTGGCCGCCTGGGAGGAAGGCTATAAGATCTGCATCGGCATCAAGTCCACGTCGAAGGAGAACAAGCTGATGCGCGGCGTGCGCACCATCTACTATAAGATGATCCGCAAGATGAGCGACGTGGAGCAGATCGAGCACTTCACCGGCTCGGGGCTTTACGACCGGTCGTTTATCGAGGTCATCCGGCAGCTGGACGATCCGACGCCCTTTATGCGCGGCATCGTCGCCGAATACGGCACGAAGGTCAAGAAGATCGAGTACGAACAGCCGCAGCGCCGGGCGGGGAAGACCCACAACAATTTCTATTCCCTCTACGACGCGGCCATGCTGTCGTTCACGTCCTACACGAAGATCGGCCTGCGTCTGGCGACGTTTTTCGGCGTGGGCGTGGGACTGATCAGCTTCGTTCTGGGCGTCATCTACTTCATCCTGAAGCTGCTCTACTGGAACCGGTTCCCCGCGGGGACCGCGCCGATCCTGCTGGGTATGCTGTTCCTGGGCGCGGTGCAGCTCTTCTTCATCGGACTCATCGGCGAATACATTCTTTCCATCAACAAGCGCGTCATGCACAGGCCGCTGGTCATCGAGGAAGAACGATTGAATTTTGAAAAAAAAGCGCCGCCGGAGGAAGCGGACGCGGAATAAAAAAGACAAAAAACGGCCGAAAGGGGCGGACGCCTCTTTCGGCCTGTTTATGCTTCGGTCAGATCAGCTTTCGCACCGGCGGGATCAGCCGCAGAACGGCGGTCACGGCCAGGCCGCAGCCGAAGACCGCGAGACACCAGACGAACGTGGCCGGCAGGCTCGTGACGCGCCGCGCCATGGGCGCCCACAGGCTGTCCAGCTCGTTTCGGAAGATCTCCTCGAGCAGGTAGATCCCGAAGGTGCAGCTGCCGAGCAGCGCCAGAAGCTTCCGGCTCCATTTGGGGATCGCGCCGCGCAGGTGCAGATATTTCGCGCCGAAGAACACGGCGATGGCCGTCAGCGATACGAACTGATTGTAAAAGACCAGGCTCGTCTTGTCGGAATACCCGTCGCGCCGGGAGACGAAGAACGTCAGAATGCAGCACAGGATCGTAAAGGAAAACCCGATAAGCTGCCACAGCGCCGCG
>ONWP01000019.1 GCA_900321595.1 uncultured Eubacteriales bacterium | reverse complement strand
CCAAATGAGACGCACGAAAAATGCAATCTCATTTGCCGCGACGCAAAACCGATATGGGATTCTCTTGCAAGCAAGGAAATGCATAAAGGCGAGAATGCACTTTTACCGAGGTAAAATGCACCCTTACTTGCTTTTTTCCATATTCAGTTTTGCGTCGCATTGCCATTTTACCACGCGACGGATAAAAATACAAGCATTATCTCGCCGCGCAGCCGGGATCGACTCCCGTCAGGTGGTATTATAAAGCATCCAAAACGTGATTTGGTCGCTTTTCCCCCGACATTTCATCTTTTTTTTGCGCAAAAAAGCACGGCGAGGGTCGCCCTTCGCCGCGCGTATGGTGTTCGGATCAATAGTCCTTCTTCATCTCGCCGAGGATCTCCATACCCTTCACGATGCCCTCGCGGGTGGGGGTGGAGAAATTCAGGCGGATGCACTGCGTCGTGTCGGTCGGCTGCATCAGGAACGCGGTGCCGGGCACGACCGCCACCTTGCGCTCTGCCGCCGCGCGGCAGAAGCCGAGCATATCGACCCGTTCGGGCAGCTCGCACCAGATGAAGAGACCGCCCTCCGGCCGCACGTAGGTCACGAAATCGCCCCACTTCTCGTCGATCAGGCCGCACATCAGGTCGAGCCGCTCCCGGTAGTTGTCGCGGATCTTCGCGATGTGGCCGAGATAGTCGCACTCGGTCATCCAGCGGTAGACCAGCATCTGATTGAAGCACGCCGTGTGGACGTCGCTGGCCTGCTTGCCGACGGTCATCTTCGCGATGACGCTCTTCGGCGCGATCGTGAACGCCACGCGGATGCCGGGGGCCAGGATCTTCGAGAAGGAGCCGGAATAGATGACGATGCCGTCCTTATCGAGCGTCTTGATCGCCGGGACGTCCTCGCCGCGGCAGCGCAGCTCGCCGTAGGGGTTGTCCTCCAGCACCATGACGCCGTACTGCTTCGCCAGCTCGTAAAGGCGCTGACGCTTCGCCCAGCTCATGGTCACGCCGCTGGGGTTCTGGAAATTCGGGATCGTGTAAATGACCTTCGCGCCGGGCTCGCGCCGGAGCGTCGCCTCCAGCTTGTCCATATCCATGCCGTCGGCCTCCACGTCCACGCCGACGAGCCGCGCCTTGTAGGAGCGGAAGGTGTTCAGCGCGCCGATGAAGGAGGGCGCCTCGCAGATGACGACGTCGTCCTCGTTGAGCAGCACCTTCGCCGTCAGGTCGACCACCTGCTGCGCGCCGGAGGTGATGATAATATCGTCGTCCGCCGTGCCGACGCCGAAGCGCTTTTGCATATCGGCGAAAACGACCTGCCGCAGCGGGGTGTAGCCCTCGCTGATGCCGTACTGCAGCGCCGTGATGGGGTCGTCCGCGAAGATCTCGGCCGACAGGCGGCGCACGTCCTCGACCGGGAACGCCTCGGGCGCGGGGTTGCCCGCCGCGAAGGGGATCACGTCGCCCTGGCTGGTCGCCTTCAGGATCTCACGGATCGCGGAGGGCTTCAGCGTCGAAATTCTGTCGGAAAATACATACTCCATGTCATTTATCCTCTCTTTTCAATCGGTTTCGTTATAGGTCTTCAGGATGGTCTCCGCCACTTCCCCGCGGGAAACGCGCAGATCCATCGCCTGCTTTTCGATATACCGGTGCGCCTGCGGCTCCGTCATGCCCAGCTGCTCGATCAGCGCGTGCTTCGCCCGGCCGACGAGCTTGATCTCCGCCAGCTTCGCCTTGAGCCTGCGGTTCTCGTTCTCCAGCACGGCGAGCCGGTCGCGCACAGAAGCCAGCAGATACATATTGTGCACCAGCTCGTGCCGGTCAAAGGGCTTCGCCTGCACCTGTACGCCGTACAGTTCCGTCGCGGCCTGCGCCTTCGCGGTCAGCTCCTGCCGCACCACCAGCAGCACGCCCGCCGTGGTGCCCCGCGCCAGGTCGATGCTCAGATCCGTGCCGAATTCATCTCCCAGCGGCGCGTTGACGATCACCGCGTCAAACCGGCCGCCGAAGGCCATGCGCCGCGCTTCCCCGGCCGTGTTCGCCACGGTCAGAGCGGAAAACGGCGTATCGCGCAGCAGCGCCCGGATGGCCTGCGTGCCCTTTTCGCTGGATGAGACCAGCAGAACGGCTCGGGGATCTGGCGTCATGGGCTCAGCGGCAATGCGTATAGATCCGCAGGAGCTGCTCCGGCAGGATCGCGCGGATAAAATCGCTCGCGTGCGCCTGCGCGGCCGCCTCCTCGACGGTCGCGGGCAGCGCGCGCCGCGCCGCGCCGGCCTCCGGCAGCGTCAACGCCTGTTCCACGCCGGTGAATCCGGCCTCGAGCAGCAGCGCGTAGGCAAGGTACGGGTTCGCCATCGGATCGGGCGAGCGCAGCATGACGCGGGTGCGCCCTTCGGCGTCCGGCTCCGGCAGGAGCATCATCGGCGAACCGCAGGCGCGGCTCCATCCGGGCTCGGACGGCGCGCCCGGCTCGCGCAGCCGCAGGTAGGAGCTTTCCACCGGATTGAGGAACGCGCTCAGCGCCGCGGCGTGCGTCAGGATGCCTGCCGCGAACGGCGCGTCGATGCGGCTCTGCGGCTCGGTCATGCGATAGGGCATCAGATTGATGTGGAAGCCGCTGCCCGGCTCATTCGGGATCGGCTTCGGGTCGAAGGTCGCGTAGAGACCCCGCCCCGCCGCCACGGTCTCCACGACCGAACGCAGCGTGATGACGTTGTCGGCGCTGGTCAGCGCGTCGGAATAGCGGAAGTCGATCTCATTCTGCCCGGGCCCCGCCTCATGCATGCTGGCCTGCGGCGAGACGCCCATATCCTCCAGCGTCAGGCAGATCTCCCGGCGGACGTTCTGCCCCTGGTCGCGGGGCTCCGCGTCCAGATACGTCCCCCTGTCAAAGGGGACGGACGTGGGTTCGCCGTCCGCGTCCGTGCGGAACAGGTAGAATTCGCATTCCGCGCCGACGGTGCAGCTCAGGCCCTGCTTCATCCGTTTCTGCAGCGTCCGGCGCAGCAGTCTGCGGCAGTCCAGCTCGTAGGGACTTCCGTCCGCCAGCCGGATCTCGCAGAAAAAGCGCACGACGCGCCCCGTGGACGGCCGCCACGGCAGCAGCGCGGCCGTGGTCAGGTCGGGGATCAGGTACACGGTCTGCCGGTCGGCGCGGTCGCCGGTCACGGCGCAGGCCTCCACCGGGATCCCGGCGGAGATCGCCTTATCCATCTCGGTCGGCATGACGGAGATGTTCTTGATCAGACCGAACACGTCCGAAAACATCAGCCGGACGAATTTTACATCGTTTTCCTCCAGAAAATCGCGGAGGTCGTTTTTCTCTACGATCATATCAGTACAGCTCCACGCAGGCCTCGCGCTCGGCGCCGACGGAGACGTAGCGCACGGGGCAGTTCACCTGCGACTGAATATAGTTCACATAGTCGAGCGCCGCCCGCGGCAGATCCGCCTTCTTCCGGCAGGCGGAGATATCGCACCGCCAGCCGGGCAGGTACTCGTAGATCGGCTTCGCCCGATCCAGACGCGGCCCCACCGGGAACCGGTCGACGCGCTCGCCGTCGATCACATAGGCGACGCAGACGGGGATGCGCTCGTACTCGGAGAGCACGTCCAGCTTCGTGAGCGCCAGCTCCGTACAGCCCTGCACCAGCGTGCCGTACCGGGACGCGACGACGTCGAAGCCGCCGACGCGGCGGGGTCTGCCCGTGGCCGCGCCGTATTCGCCGCCCAGCTCGCGCAGACGGTCGCCCTCCGCCCCGCACAGCTCGCAGGTAAAGGGGCCCGCGCCCACGCAGGAGGAATAGGCCTTCATGATGCCGATCACGCCGTCCAGACGCAGATTCGGCACGCCGGCGCCGATCGGCGCGTACGCCGCGATGGTGTTGGAGCTGGACGTGAACGGATAGATGCCGAAGTCGATATCCCGCAGCGCGCCCAGCTGCGCCTCAAACAGGACGCTCTTCCCCGCCGCGTGCGCGTCGTTCAGATAATACGTCGTATCGACGATGTGATCGACGAAGGGCGCGGCGTACTGCATCAGCCAGTCGTACATCTCGCGGACGTCCACCGGCGCGTGGCCGTAGCCGCGCTCGACGGTGAGGTTTTTCCACTCGACGACGCCCTCGAGCTTTTCGCGCAGCGCCGCCGGATCGAGCAGATCGCCCATGCGCACGGCTTTTTTCATGTATTTGTCGGCGTAGACCGGCGCGATGCCCCGCCGGGTGGAGCCGTAGGCGTTTTTGCCCAGGCGATCCTCCTCGAGGCAGTCCATCAGCTTGTCATAAGGCATACAGATAACGGCCTTGTCGCTGATCTTCAGGTTGTCCGGCGTCACGGCGACGCCCTTGTCGGTCAGCGCTCTGACCTCTCCGGTCAGATGCTCGACGTCGATGACCATGCCGTTGCCCATGACGTTGACCGTGGTCTCGCTCAGGATGCCGCTCGGCAGGAGATTCAGGATGAACTTCCCCCGATGGTTGATGACCGTGTGCCCGGCGTTGTTGCCGCCCTGATAACGCATGACGATGTCATACCGCGACGCGAACAGATCGACCATGCGGCCCTTGCCCTCATCGCCCCAGTTGGTTCCGACGATAGATGTCAACATCTTATCACCTTCTGTATTCGTAGGATAATGCGCAGTTTGCGGCGCAAAAAACAAAATGACAGGGTATATTATACTCCCGTCATTTTGTTTTGTTATTCCAATATAGAATTATTCACATAATTATACAGCGTTTTCGGTCGCCTGTCACGCCCAGGGATCCTCGTTCGCCGGGGTCCGGATGTCGGAAAGGCACTGGATCTCGGTGACGTACCAGCGGCCCTCGCTGGGCTTGAGGCGCATCTGGATGGGTCTGGGAGAGTCCGCGCCGGAGCTCTGCACGAAGACGTTCGTCCGGTCGCCGGTCAGGTAGGCGTCGGAATTGACATGGGCCGTGACCGTCCACGGCTGCGTCGGCGTGTAGCTGTTGGCGGGGCTCGACCCGGCGAAGAACGAGCGCACGACGTACATCTTGCCGCCCAGCCGGTCGCGCAGGAACTGCTTCGCGTAGACGGTCAGCGGCGCCGGGCCGCGCAGCGCGTCGATCATGTCATAGCAGACGTTCGGATTTGTCTCATAGTACATCAGCGCCGCCAGCGCGAGCGCCGCGCCCTTGAAGGGCGTGTCGAGGGAGAATTCCGGGAACGCGCGCAGCTCGTCGACGCTCGTCGGAAGACTGTTGAACACAAAAGTTTCGGACTGATACATGCTGATCCTCCT
>ONWP01000375.1 GCA_900321595.1 uncultured Eubacteriales bacterium | reverse complement strand
CTCCGTAAATCGTTTTGCTTGGATTTTTTTCAGAGATAAAAATTTCCAAGAAGAAGAACATATTTTACACATGATTGCAACATGTAATTTGAGCCGTTTTGCATCGTTTCCCGCGCGGGAAGCCCGCATTGAAAAACGAAGCGTCGTCTGATACGACAACACCGGATAAAACGGCCGATATTCACCATGTTCGAAAAAGAGACCGATCTTGTTTGACTGATTTAAAAGCCGAGACGCACCATTTCAAGTGAATCTCGGCTTTCTTACAGCAGTTATTTTACGACCCCTTGATTTGACCGCTTTTATCCGCCGAACAGTCCGGCGAAGAGTGCGCGAAGCCGGGCGAAGATCGCGGCGATCCGGCTGAGAAACGCGGCGAACCCCGTCGGCGCTGTCGGCTCGTCAGCGGCCGCCGGCGTATAGGGCTCGGTCTGCGTCTCGCCGCAGACGGTACAGGCGCGGGTGCGCTCGCCTGCCGTTTCGTCGATCTCCCATTCGCCCCAGGTGTGATTGCCCGTGGGCGGGAGCCCCGAGCTCTGACCGTGACCGCACACGGTGCAGCCGATCGTCTGCGTGCCGTAGTGGACGCAGTCGGCGGGGATCATCACGACCGGGTGGTCGAAATCAAAGGTGTGCTCAAGCAGCGTAAACGGGATCGCGGACGTTTCCAGCGTATGCCACGCGGCGGAGCCGCAGAGCGTCACCGCGGTCAGCCAGCGCAGCGTATGCACGCCCTCGGGCATATTGCCGACGGGCGTATCGGTCAGCGTGTAGCCGGGCTGCGCGGGGTCGCCGGGGTCGACGCCGTAGCGCGCCTTCACGGCCTCGCGATAGACCTCGGTAAGGGTGCCGTCCGCGTTCACCAGGTCCGTGAAGCTTCCGGTCCGATACTGACAGGGAACGTTGGCGGTCTGCTCGGCCATGTTCACCAGAGCGCGTTCCATCTCGGCGGGATCGACCCGGGTAAAGCCGTTCCGCCGCAGGAGCGCGCAGTACGCCGGCAGGTGACGCAGAAGCGCGTCGCCGGACAGACCCTTGATCCCGGCGCAGAACGCGGCGTCGCGGGCGTACCGGATGTCGTCCAGGAACCAGCGGAACTGATCGTAGCCGTAATCGTCGGAATAGCAATTCGTGTCGAAGACGAACTCGCCGGTGAAGGTCGGAACCGTCCACGCGGAGATGTCCAGCGCCTTGTTATAGACGCGCAGACGCATCAGACGCCAGTCGAAGGTGAACGCGCTGTCCCCGATGAAGGCGCATGTGCGGGGAATGGTGACCTCGATCGGCGACGAACCCGCGAACGCCCCGCTGCCGACGGACGTGACGCCCTCGGGCAGCGCGACATGCAGGATGCTGCAGCCGGCGAACGCCCGGTCGCCGATGGTGCGCAGCGTCGACGGCAGGACGACGCCACGCGCGTACCAGCCGTTGAACGCGTCCGCGCTGACGCTTGTCACGCCCTCCTCGATAACAATGTATTCCGGCAGGATATACGCGCGGACCATGGCGTCCCAGTCGGACTGCGCCTCCTGCGGCGTCTGCGCGGTCTGGGACAGCTTCGCCGCCAGCGTGCCGTCGCGCAGCGCTGCGGTCCACGGCGCCGTGCAGCCGGTGAAATCCGCCATCGCGCCCTCGCCGCTGACGGTTAGATACCCGTTCGCGCGCAGCGTCCACGTGAGATTCGCGCCCGTTTCGCCGCATTCGCCGCTGAGCAGGACGTCGGACTCCGCCGGCGCGAGGACGGGAAACACACCGAGCGTCAGCACGGCGCACAAAAGGACCGAAAGGATCGTTCGAATCGTTTTCATCACAAACACCTCCGCTTGTTTTCGTCTTGAACATAGCAGACAGAAAGCTGCGCGTCAATCGGTCCGGGAATGAACGGAGTGTTCGGGGGAATGAAAAGCGCAAACAAACGACACTTCTGCGGCGGGCGCAATCAGACCGCCGCGGGAACACCCCCCGCGGGACATCAGCCGGATCATGAGCCGCACCGACTTCCGGATCAACGAAGCGTTCCGCATCCAACAGCAGGCGGACGACCTCCTGAAATCCGAAGGTGTGACGAGAAATCGTCATCAGATCTGAAACGCGGCGTTTAACATTTTTAGGATTTGTTTACCAGCTTTGTTTACCGGGCTGTCACGCG
>ONWP01000038.1 GCA_900321595.1 uncultured Eubacteriales bacterium | reverse complement strand
TTCGCCGGGATGCATCGTACACTGCAGCGTATTCGTCGCCGGGTTGAAATTGATACGCTTGTGGAAATTGGTATGGTTCTGGCTGGTGACCTCGACGCCGCCAACCCAGAGGCCATAGTGCTCGACGGCGAACGCTTCGAAGGCGCCCAGCGGGATCAGGGTCAGAGCCAGGACCAGACAGAGCAGAACGCTCCATACGCGTTTGTGTTTCATACGGATCCCTCCCGAAAATCGCTTCGCGGACGTCCGCCCGCGCTGTGATATGTATATTATACCACAGATATCCGCAAAACGTCAATCATTATTCCGTTTTTAACAATTGATTTTAGAACAAAACTGTCAACAAGGCCGATCCGGCGGACAAAAAAAGCCGGTCGCCCGGCTTTTTGCTATATTCAGGAAAACTCATTCGACGGTGAACCGCAGCGGTTCGCCCGCGTTGTCCCAGAATCCCACGGGCGTGACGGCGCCGTCGTAACGGCCGGCGGGCAGGTCTGGGATCTCGAGCTTCAGCGTTTCCGGCGCGGTGAACAGGTAGTACCCGGACCACAGGCTCATCTGCCGGACGATCACGCCGCGCTCGTCACGCAGCCGGACGATGTAGTAGTCCACGCCGTCGCGGTCCTCCTTCGCCTGCGTGAAGGTCACCGTCAGACCGTTCTCCCCCCGCAGCGCCGTGACGCGGGCGTCCGCCGGGAAGTACGGCTTCGGCGCGTCCAGCGCTCTGCGGTCGGTATAGATGAAGCGCTCCGGCTCCCAGGGTGCTTCGATCTCTCGCTCGCAGGGGAAAAACTGTCCCGTGAGCACGTCGAAGGGCAGGATCCGCACGCGGCCGGCTTCGTCGGCCTCCACGATCAGGAACTGGGCGCACGCGTCGCAGTCCGGCGGGACCGTGCCGTAGTATTTGTCGAATTCATCCAGCTCGAAGTAGCTCAAGGAACCGCAGCCGTGGCTGGTGAAATAACGCTGATGGACGCTGCGCGGATCGTTGACCGGCGCGTGGGAATGGCCGGAGAAGTCGATCACCTGCGGATAGTTCATCAGCACGGGATACAGCGCGTCGTCGCCCCAGTTGATGGAGCCGTAGACGGTGTCCGAGATGTGCGGATGCTGGAAGAAAAAGATCGGTCTGCGCGGATCGTCCGCGGCGGCCTCGGCCAGCGCTTTGCGGGCAAAGGAAAGCTGCGGCTCCTCGAAATTGCAGCCGTTGGTCGAGGACACGCTGATGAAGTGGAAGCCGTTGATGACGCGGTGATCCTCCGGCTCCACGCCGAAGAGGTCGCGCAGCTGCTGTTTGGCCTGCTGCTCGCCGACGCGGAACTCGTGGCTGGCGACGCTGGGCACCGCCTGCGTGCAGACCCGCAGATTCTTGTACAGAACCTCCTTGAAATTCTCCATCTCGGCGATCTGACCGGCGTTGGCGAAATCGCCGACGATGTAGACCGCGTCCAGCCGGTCGTAGGGCTGACTGTCCGCGTAGGCGTAGGCGTACTTCATGGCCTTGTCGAGCCGCTCCAGCTCGGGGCAATCCTTCTCCGGCTTGACGTGCACGTCGCTCATGGCGACAAACCGCAGGACGGGGCGAAAATCATTCATATCGCGTAGCTCCTCTCAGGCGACGACGCCGTCGCGCGTGAAATAGATATCGTACCACAGGATGAAGCAGTAAACGCTCCAGATCCGCTTCATATTCTTCTGCCGGCCCTCCTTGTGGTCGTCCAACAGCCGGTTGATGTAGTCGAGGTTGAAGAATCTCCGCGCCGTCTCCCCGTTGAAGGCGTCCTTTACGCGCGTGTAGAATTCGTCGCGGCACAGCCAGTCGTTCAGGGGCGTGAGGAAGCCGGTCTTCGGCATTGAGGCCACCTTCTCCGGCACGCATTTGAGCGCGGCGCCGCGCAGCGCCAGCTTCGTCTCCTCCTTGCTGACCCGGTACCGGGTCGGAATGGACAGCGCCAGCTTCAGCATCTCCTTGTCCAGGAACGGCACGCGCAGCTCCAGCGAATTGGCCATGGACATGCGGTCGGCCTTGACGAGGATATCCTGCACGAGCCACGTCTGCATATCGACGTACTGCATCTTCGTCACCTCGTCGAGATCCTTCGCCCGCGCGAAATACGGCGCGGTGAAGGTCGCGGGGTTCGGCGCGTGACAGCCCTTTGCCAGCAGCCTGTCCCGCTCGTCCCAGGAGAAGACGTAGTTATTGCGCACGTAGTTGCCCTCGACGGTCTCGGCGCCGCGGATCAGGAACCGTCTGCCGTGGAACCGGGGCAGCTTCACAGCGGCCTTCGCCAGCGCCCGGCGCAGTCCCTGCGGCAGCTTCTGATACCTTTCAAAATACAGCGGATCCTGATAATAGTAATAGCCGCCGAAAAGCTCGTCCGCGCCCTCGCCGGAGAGCACGACCTTCACCTGTTCGCTGGCGAGCTTTGTCAGGAAGTAGAGGCTCACGGCGCTGGGGTTGGGCAGCGGCTCGTCCATATAGTACTGCACGCGCGGCGTCGCGTCGAAGAACTCCTCCGCGGTGATCTTCTTGGCGTAGTTCTCCACGCCGATGGTCTTCGCGAAATCCTGCGCGTACTTCAGCTCGCTGTACTTCTCCTCGGCGTAGCCGACGCTGAAGGTGCGCACGCTGTTGCGCATGCTCATCTCCTTGACCGCGTAGCTGGAGTCCACGCCGCTCGACAGAAAGCCGCCGACCTCCACGTCCGCGATGGAGTGCACGGCGCAGCTGTCGCGGAAGGTCTTGCCGATCATGTCCTGCCACTCGGCCATGCTCTTCGTCTCGTCGATGTCGTATCGCATCGTGAAATAGCGCCCGGTCTCGAATTTGCCGTCCCGGTACTCGAACCAGCTCCCGGGCGAGAGCTTGTACACGTTTTTGAACAGCGTCTCATTGCAGGGCAGGTACTCAAAGCACAGGTATTCCGGCAGACGCTCCTCATTGAATTCCTTCTCGAAATCCGGATGCGCCAGAAACGCCTTGATCTCGCTGGCGAAGAGGAAACGGCCGTCCTTGTTGTAATAGAAAAAGGGCTTGATGCCGAAGATATCCCGCGCGCCGTAAAGCGTGCCGGTCTTCTTGTCCCAGATGACGAAGGCGAACATGCCGCGCAGACGCGGCAGCAGCTCCTTCCCGTACTCCTCGTAGCCGTGGATCAGCACCTCGGAGTCGGTGTGCGTCCGGAACGTGTGCCCCTTCGCGATCAGCTCCTCGCGCAGGGACTGATAGTTATAGATCTCGCCGTTGAAGACCAGCACGACGCTCCCGTCCTCGTTGAAAATGGGCTGGGAACCGCCCTCCAGGTCGATGATGGACAGCCGCCGGAACCCCAGCGACACCTGATCGTCCACGTAAATATCCCCCTGATCGGGGCCGCGGTGGACGATGCGGTCGGCCATCGCCTTGACGACGGCGCTGTTGGCGTCCACGTCCGGCGCGTTATTGAAAAAACCTACAAATCCGCACATATCGTGTTTCCTTATCCGTTATTTATTCCTCATTGACGATCGCGCTGCGGCCGCAGGCCTCGATCGCCCGGACGGCCAGCACCTCCATGGAGTCCACCACGCCGTCCTCCGGCCCCAGACGCAGGTCTCTGCCGATCACCGACAGCTCGGTGCAGCCCAGCACGACGGCCTGACAGCCCTTCGCGCGCATCCGGTCCACCAGATCCATGAAGCAGTCGCTGTCCACCGGCTTGCCGGCCTTGACCTGGTCGTAGATGATCCGCATCAGCAGCCGCCGGTCGCGGCTGCCGGGCTCCACGCCCTCGATCCCGGCGTCCCGGCAGGCCTGCTGGTAGGAGCCGGCCTTCAGCGTGCCCTCCGTGGCGAGGATCCCCAGCTTCGTCAGGCCCGGGACGCGTTTCTTCGCGTAGCCGACGGTCTCCCGGATGATGTTGAGCATGGGCACGCTCACCGCGGCGCAGATGGCGTCGTAAAAGTAGTGCGCCGTGTTGCAGGGCATGACAAGCAGCTCGGCGCCGGCGGTCTCCAGCCGCTTCGCGTTTTCGATCATGCGCGGCAGCGGATCCGCGTCGGACTTCCCCAGGATGAACGCGGTGCGGTCCGGCGTCGTCGGGTCGCTGATGACGATCATGGGGATGTGCTGCTGATCCGCGTCGGCGCGCGTCAGGCGCGTGACCATCTCCATAAAGTAGACGGTGGCCATCGGTCCCAGACCGCCCAGCACACCCAGCGTTCTGACGTTATCCGGCATGACCGGCCGCCTTCTCCTGCTGCTCCACCTCGTGGTACTTGCGGTACTGGTTCATCAGGCTCGCGTAGACGTAGAAACGGCGCTTCGGGCTCATATCGCACTTGTAGTCCAGCGGATAGCTGACCTTTCCCTCCCGGTACAGGCGCTTGACGTCCGCGCGGTTTTTCGGATCCTTCACGTAGCGCATGATGATGCCCTTCGGCACGACGGTGAACAGGTTCTCCCGGTCGGCGACGGTGTACTCCAGATCCTTTTCATAGATCAGGTCGTCCACGATCCATTTGACCGTGTTGAAGCCGGAGCCGGTCACGTAGTAGTTGCTGCGCCCCAAACGCACGTTGATCTCAAAGAAATTGTACGTCCCGTTGCGGTAGTCGTACTTGATGTCGAAGTTGGAAAAGCCCGTGTAGCCGACGGCCTCCAGGAACCGCGTGGCGGCCGCGACGATGGGCTCGACGATCGCGGGATCGGTCTCATTGATGATGCACACCGGGTTGCCGATGGCGCTGGGGGTGTGGTCCTCGAGCAGGCTGTGGCCCAGAGACGCGAATTTCACCTTGCCGTTGCGGTCGGAGTAGCAGGTCAGCACGCGCATGTACTCGTCGTCGCCGGGGATGCAGTCCTGAATGAGGAACTTGTAGTCGTAGCTGGACTTCTCCAGATCAGCGAGCATCTTTTTCAGCGACGCCTCGTCGTAGAATTTATAGACCTTTTTCTTGTTCGGGAACTCGGCGTAGTGGTAGAGCGCGGAGTTGGCGGTCTTCGCGATGACGGGATAGTCGAAGTCGAAGGTCAGGTCGTTCTCCTTCCCGCACTCGTAGACGAAGGTCTTCGGGTGGTCGATGTGCAGCTCGTCGCAGATCTCGTAGAACTTGTCCTTGAGGACGATGCGGTCCATGATCTCCCGGTCCACGTAGGGGATGATGAAGTACCGGCTCAGCCGGTCCTTGTTGTTGACGAAATTGCGCACGTAGAAATCGCCGCAGCCCATGAGGATCAGCTTTTTCTTCCCCTCGAACTCCTTGCCGATCTCGGTGAGCTTCTTCACGAGATATTCCACGTCGTCGGTGCCGGGAATGATGCGGTTCTCGATGATCTTCGACTCCGAGATGATGCGCGCCCGCCGCTGGCTGATGACCAACGACTTGATGCCGTACGCCTCGTGAAAGCTTCTGGCCAGGCTGTAGGCCGTAATATCCGCGCCCATGATCACCGGCATGAAGCCGGTCTCTTTGAATTCCATATCCATGATCTCCGTCATAAAGGTATTTTTTTACATACAAAGTAATTATACCCCTTTTCCGTGGTTTGTCAATGTTTTGTGGAGACGCGATCGCGCGAAGCCGAAAAGCGCGGACCGGTGGTTGATGCCGGTCCGCGCAGGCGCGTTCATTATTCTGCTTCAGAGCTTATTGAGAACCGGCAGATACGACCGCGTCAGAACGACTCCAGCCGCGCGCTCACACGCAGGATCCGTCTGGCGTCGCCCGCGGTGATCCTGCCGTTGCCGTCCACGTCGCCGAGCATAAAGTCGAGCGCCGGTTCAGACGAGACTTCGG
>ONWP01000288.1 GCA_900321595.1 uncultured Eubacteriales bacterium | reverse complement strand
GCGACGGCGTTTGCTGCTTCTCCGGCGGACGGTCTGACGGCGACCGTGGACGGACAGATGATCCGGGCGACGGACGTCGGCGGGCAGGCGTATCTCTTCCTGCCGTCGAACGCGGATCTCGGCGCTGTGCAGCTCGACGACGGGAACGGCGCTGCGCCTGTGAACGTCGCGGCGCTGCCGTTCGCGGACGGCGCTTACGCGTACGGAGACGTGAAGATCATGTGCTCGGCCAACGTGGGCGCGATGTTCGTCACGACGGCGGATCCGGCCTACGGCAGGGCCTGGGTGGACGGCAGTCCCGACCACTCCAATGACGCGGGGAAGAAGACGGAGCTGTCCATGGTGCTGGTGTCCGCCGACGGCGAGGTGATCTACGACGGCGCTCTCACGTCGCTGAAAGGACGCGGCAACACCACCTGGGCGACCTCCGCGAAGAAGCCGTACCAGATCAAGCTGGATAAAAAGACCGACCTGCTGAATACCGGCGACAAGGCGAATAAGAATAAAACCTGGATCCTGCTGGCCAACGCGCTGGACAAGACGCTTTTCAAAAACGCGCTGAGCTTTGATCTGGCGCGGTATCTCGGCCTTGGCGAAACGCCGGAATACACCTTTGTCGACCTCTACTACGACGGGGAGTACCGCGGACTGTACCAGCTGACGGAAAAGGCGCAGATCAATGACGGCCGTGTGGAGATCGACGAGCTGGAGTCGCACAACACGGTGACGGATGAGAGCGCGACAGCGACGGGAACGAACAGTCTCGGTTTGGCGTATCAGTACAATCCGACCGCCGTCTGCGACGCGGAGGACATCAGCGGCGGCTATCTGCTCGAACAGGACAACGCGTTCTACGGCGCGGAAAACAGCTGGTTCGTGCTGTACAACGGCAGCCATGTCGTCGTCAAGTCGCCTGAATTCTGCACAAAGGAGCAGATCGAGTACGTGAGCGTCCTTTTCAATCGCGCCGCCTACGCTGCCGAGCATGACACAAGCGACGGCATATCCGTGACGGAGCTGTTTGACCTTGACAGCCTCGCGGCGCTCTACATGGTCAACGAGTACACGAAGAACTGGGATTTCACGGCGTCCTCGACGTACTTCTTCCTGCCGGAGACCGGCAGTGAAAAGTACGCGCATAAATTCTACGCGGGCCCGGCCTGGGATTTCGACACGTCGCTGGGCTCCCGGACGGAGCTGCCCGCCATGCGGGAGCCGACCGGTCTGTTCCGGCACACGTCGCCGATGTTCAAGGGTTCGCTGGTGCGCAGCGCGATCCGGGAGAAGGCCGCGTCGCTGGAACGGCTGGGGCAAATGCTCTTTGCCGCGGCGCCGGATGCGCTTGACGGCGTGCGCTCGCTCAGCGCGTACAGAGCCGCGCTCGACAGCGCGCAGCGGATGAACTTCACGATCTGGCCCTTCGACAACACGGTGAACACCTTCGCGAAGCCGACCTATGAAGAAAACTACGCCTACGTATATGATTTCCTGCAAAAGCGGCACGGGGATATCCTGCCGGCGATCGCCGCGTGGAAGACGCCGGATTACGCGTGCGTCGAGGCCTGCATGCGGGGCGAGCACACGCCTGAACAGGCGGCGACCTGCACGGCCGCCGGGCGCACCGGCGCGGCCTGCGCCGTCTGCGGGCAGCGGTTCGCGCAGTCGGTCGAGCTGCCCGCGCTCGGCCACCTTGACGCGAACGGCGACCGGATCTGCGAGCGATGCGGCAAATATGCAGGCAGCGTGCCGGCCTTCATCGAGCCGATGATGCGTCTGATCGCGATGATCCTGCGTGTATTCCGGGCGATGCGCCCGGCCGGGTGACGCGCAGAGAATTGAATGAACCGGCAGACCTGTCGTGCGCGTGCGACAGGTCTGCCTTGACTTCCCGCGCGGGAAAGACTATAATGCGGTTGAAAAACGATCCGGAGGAATCAAGATGCGTATTCTGATGCTTGGAAACAGCCTGACGAGCGCCAACGATCTGCCGCGGCGGCTGGCAAACGCGCTGCGCGCGGATGTGACGGCGCACACCCGGGGCGGCGCGAAGCTGGCGGAGCAGCTCAACCCGAAAACCGAAATGGGCGCGAGAACGCTTTCCGCGCTGCAGACGCGGCACTGGGACTTCGTGGTGATCCAGGGCGCGGGCACGGAGGCTGTCCGCACGCCGGAGCGCTTCCGGGAAAACGCCGTGAAGCTCTGTGAGGCGGCGAAGAAAGCCGGCGCGAAGCCGGTGCTGTTCGTCACCTGGGGCTACCGTGACGACGGCGACGCGGCGGCCTGGTACGCGGCGGTCAAAGCGTGCTGTGAAGCGGTCGCGGAACAGACCGGCGCGATCCTTGCGGACGTGGGGGCGGATTTCCTCGCGTCGGACGATCCGGACAGCCTGTACGCGCCGGACGGACGGCATCCAGCCGAGGAAGGGACGCGCCTTGCGCTGGAGCGGCTCACGGCGGTGCTCTCCGCGGAAAAGGAGGAGTCGCCGCTCGTGGCGGCAGACGACGCGCGCGTGCGCATCCTGCGGCTCTACCAACTGCTGGCGGAGATGACGGACGAGGACAATATGCTCACAGGCGGGCAGATCCGCGCGCTCATGCGGCAGCGCTACGGCATCGAGATCCACCGGACGACGCTGCCCCGGGATATGGCCGCGCTGCGGGAAGCGGGGATCGAGATCATGTCGGAACGCGGACAGGCGTGGCGCTACTATCTGTCAGACCGCGCGTTTTCCGTGCCGGAGCTGCGCGTCCTCATCGACGCGGTGCAGTCGTCCAAATTCATCACCGCGCGCAAGAGCGGCGTCCTGACGGAAAAGCTCATGTCCATGACCAGCAAGCCGGCGGAGGCGAAGCTGCGCCGCGCCGTCCACGCCACCGGCAAGAGCAAATCCGACAACGAGAAGGGATATTACATCGTGGACGCGGTCAATGAGGCGATCCTCGAGGACCGGCAGATCAGTTTTTATTATTTCGATTATGACGGTGAGAAGCGGCACGTTTTCAAAAACGACGGCGAACCCTACGTCGTCAGCCCCTACGACCTGCTCTGGGATGGCGATTACTATTACCTGATCGGCTGGTGCGAGGCGCGGCAGGCGATCCGGGTCTTCCGCATGGACCGCATTGAGCGGCAGCCGGAGCTCCTGAACGAAAAGCGCGTGCCCCCGCCGAAGGGGTACCGGATCGAGTCGTACACCCGCGAGGTCATCCGCATGTACGGAGACCGGGAGCCGGTGCCCGTGACGCTCGAATGCGACGACAGCCTGATGAAGCACGTCGTCGACCGGTTCGGGCTGCACGTGGAGACGCGAAAGATCGCGCCGGATCGCTTCGCCGCGTTCGTAAAGGTCTCCGCCGGGCCGACGTTTTTCCGCTGGGTCTTCGGCTGGGGCGGTCTGATGCGCATCGTCGAGCCGGACGACGTGGTCGAGGCGTACCGGCGGACGCTGATCGATGAGCTGAAGCTGTACGACTGAGAACAACACAAAAGCGGGGCGCTTCACGGCGTCCCGTTCGGTTTATGGTGCGCGTTCTGCCGGCGTTTCCGGCGATCACGGTTGCGAGGTCCGGCGGCAAGAATGATTCATTCCTGGAATCCTCCGGAAATAAATAAAATCAAGACAGCGACCCTCGGGGGAGAGCCGCTGCCTTGAATGGTGATCTTGAAAAGAAAGGAAATATCGGAAACTGGCGTCATTATAGGGATGAAACCTTAAATGAACCTTAAAATTCCACGAAATGTGAATAAAAATTCACTGAATATTCAAATGATATTCAATCCTTTCATGATCTCCAGCGCCAGGACGTTGTGTCCTGCCCGCAGCGGGTGGACGCCGTCCTGATAAAGCTCTTCCTTCGGCGTGCCGCTGCGGTCGGGCTCGGCTGTCATGATGTCGTACATGGGAATAAAGTATTCAGCGTATGCATCGGCCAGCTCCCGCGTGTAGGCGCGCTTCGCGTCCAGGTTGGCCTGCCAGTCGTGCAGGCCTTCCCAGCTCGTGCAGGCAAACTGTTCGATGACCAGCACCTGCGCGTCGGGCAGCTCCTGCTTGATGCCCTCCAGGAGGATCTTGTACTGATCGCGGAACTGCTCCGGGCTCTGATTCGCGTGGGAATCGAAGTCGCGCCAGGTGTCGTTGACGCCGATCAGGATGGAGATGAAGTCAGGCTTGACCTTGACAAAGTCGTCGCGGAACCGGCGAACCAGATCCTCGGCCTTGTCACCGGAGACGGCGCGGTTGACGAAGGTGACCTTGTTGCCGGGGAACAGCGCGTCGTAGATCTGCTTGAAGACCATGGGATAGCCTTCGCCCAGCGCTTTGGCGCTTTTCTTCGTCATGGGACCGGGCTTGGCGGCCTTGAGCTTGCGGTTCCTGCCGCAGTCGGTCACGCTGTCGCCCTGAAAAAGCACCACTGCGTCGTCCTTGAAGAATCGATTCATAACGTACCTCCTGTTGTATTGAGATTACAGAGATTCCAGAAAACGGTCGAGCTGCCGGGCGCCTGCCGCGTCGCGCTTGAACACGCCGCAGTTTTCCAGCACCCGGGTGAAGACGACGCCCACCTCATAGCGCAGCGTTTCCTCCACCGTATCGGCGTCGAACGCGCCGTATTTTGCCCGCAGCGCGTCGAGCCAGTCCGCGTGCTTGGCAAGCGCCTCGTCAGAGCGGACGTCCGCGCCGGTGAGCAGCGCCTGCGCGAGCCCCTCCAGCTCGGTCCTGAGCCGGGACGGGAGCACCGCCAGCCCCATGACCTCGATGAGGCCGATGTTTTCGCGCTTGATGTGATGATGCTCCGGGTGCGCGTGATAAACGCCGTCGGGGTATTCGTCCGTGGTGATGTTGTTGCGCAGGACCAGATCGACCTCGTAGTCGCTGCCGCGTCTGCGGGTGATCGGCGTGACGGTGTTGTGCTCCTCGCCGTCGGTCATCGCGTAGATGAACGCCTCCTCGTCCGTGTAGCCCTTCCAGACGGGGAGGATGTGATCCGCGG
>ONWP01000021.1 GCA_900321595.1 uncultured Eubacteriales bacterium | reverse complement strand
TGGCGCGAGCGGGAAAAGGTGCTCAAGACGGAATTCCCCGTACAGGTGCGCGCCAGGACGTTTACCTGTGAGATCGCGCACGGCGCGGCGGAGTATCCGACGCACGAGAACACCCGGTATGACAGCGCGATGTTCGAGGTCTGCTGCCACAAATGGTTCGACCTGTCCGAGGGCGGCTGCGGCGTCAGCGTTCTCAACGACAGCAAATACGGCTGCGACGTCCGCGACAATGTGATGCGGCTGACGCTGATGCGCGGCCCGGTCTGCCCGGATCCGACCGGCGACATTGGATTCTCTCATTTTCGGTACAGCCTGTATCCCCACGCGGAGACCTGGCGTCAGGCTGACACCGTGCGGCTGGCGAACCGGGAGAACGACCGGCCGACCGCGGTTTTCGTGCCATGGAACGCGACGCGGACGGATACGCCGCGATCATTCGTCAGGCTCAGCGCCGATCACGTGGTGCTCGACTGCGTGAAACAGGCGGAGGACGGGAAGGGGATCATCATCCGGCTGCATGAGGCCCAGACCAGACGCGGGAGCGTTACGGTCAGCGTCGACCGCGTATTCACCGTCGTACACGAGTGCGATCTGATGGAGCGGGACGAACGGCTCGTTCCGGCGATCGGGAACCGCTTCACGTTCCGGATCCGCCCGCACGAGGTCAAAACCTTCCGCCTGACGTAAAAACGGTATTGTAAAAGCTGTGAGAATTTGATATAATCACCCAAGAACACAAAAAGGGGCGTTTTGCGATGTCTGAAGAAAGACAGTTTACAGTCAAGCGTTTTTCCGGATTCGATCAGGCGGAGGTCATGTCGTATATCGCGCAGATGAAGGAGCGCGAGGCCGCGATGCAGAAGGAGATCGAAACGCTGACGACGAAGAACGCCGAGCTGAAGCAGCAGGCGGATTTTGCCGTCGCCTCTCTCGGCGAGCAGAAGCGGCGCAGCGAGCGGGAGCTTGCCGAGCTGCAGGAAAAATACGACGCCGCCGTCGCGGAGGGCGCGGAAAAGGACGCATACAGCAGGACGCTTGAGGAGCGGCTTGGCTCCGTGATGCTGGACGTGCGCCGGTTCGCGGATACGCTGATCAGCGAGACGACCGACCGCATCGACGAGCTGAGCGAGGAGACCGACGCCAGCGTCAACGACAATCTGCAGAGCGTTCTGGAGATCGCGGCCGAGCTGCGGGAATGCGCCTCGCAGGTCGGATCGATGTTTGAAGAGATGACACGGATCAACGACGCGCTGGCGCAGCGGCTGCGCGAGTTTCTCGGGACGCTGCGCGTACAGCCGAACGACGCGAAGTCGCGGCTGCGCGGCGAGCTGGATCTCGACGCCGGCTTCGGCGGCAGACGCGTTCAGGACGAGCAGGGGAGCCGTTCCGTCATACGCGTCAAGCGCGCCGGCGGCGGCCGCAAGACCGGGTACGTCATCCCGGCGGGACAGACCCCGCAGGACGATGAACCGACGGATTGAAGAAACGACAGACAGAGCCGGATCATGCGTCCGGCTTTTTTGTTCGCCGTCCTTTGGGGTTTCGCATGAGAATAACAAAAAATATTAACAATTTTTGGCTCTTTTATACAAATCTTTCGCTGAATTTTCTACGTCAAGACGTGTTTTCGTGGCGTTTGATTCGTTGACTTGATGGTTTTTCTTTGGTAAAATATATAAGAATACGAAGCGGATGACTGGCGGCGCACCGCATTTCGCCGCGGTTGTCCGACCTCATACAAAAAAGGAGGAATTCACTTTGACTGATCCCAATCGTCTGACCGATTCCAGAACGCTTGCGTACATCAATATGTACGCGGTTTTCGGCGCGTTGGAGAACCTGTGCGAGCTTGATCCCAAGGCGTCCGAGCTGGTGCGCACCAAGAAGCCCGTGGTCTTAGGCCTTTTCGTCAAGGATGGCCCCAACTGTACGCTGACCTTCAAGAACGGCCGCTGCCGCCTGGACGACGGCGTCGGCCCCTGCGACATCAAGCTCAGTTTCTCCTCCTGCGAGAAGTTCAACGGCATGATCGACGGCACCGTTACCCCGATTCCCTCCAAGGGCTTCGGCAAGATCTTCTTCCTGCTCAAAAAGTTCATTCCGCTGACCGATATGCTCAACGCGTACATGCGCGCCAAGCCGGAGGATCTTGAGGACGAGGAATTCTTCAAGATCAGCACGAGCCTGATGTTCTACACCATCAGCGTCGCCATCGCGCAGATCGCCAACAACGATCAGATCGGTAAATTCACCGCCTCCAACATGGTGGACGGCGACATCCAGATGGGCATCGCCGGCGGACCCGCCGCGACCATCCATGTTGCGAATCATCACCTGCTGACCATCAAGCAGAAGCCCGCCGAGCCAAGAGCGATGATGGAGTTCTGCTCGATGAAGCTCGCCAGAGATCTGTTTGACGGCAACGTGAACGCCGTGGCCTGCGTGGGCACCGGCGAGATCAAGATGGGCGGCATGATGTCCATGGTAGACAATCTCAACAGGATCCTCGACCGCGTCGGTCTGTATCTTGCTTGATTCGGGAGGTTATACAATGGCTTACAAGACGAAGATTTATAAGCACGAAAAGAGCCAGGAACTCTATAAAAGAGCGCTGCAGGTCATTCCCAGCGGCATCTACGGGCATCAGGGCCCCGCGGAGGGACTTTGGCTGCCCTCCAGCAAATGGCCGTTTTTCTCCACGCACGCCAAGGGCTCTCGCTTCTGGGACGTGGACGGGAACGAGTACATCGACTACATGTGCGCCTACGGCCCCAACGTGCTGGGCTACAATGACGACGACGTAGACGCGGCCGCGCTCAAGCAGGCGCAGCTGGAAAACTGCGTCACGACCCCGTCTGAGCGGATGGTCGAGCTGGCGGAGCTGATGGTCGACACGGTCGCCAGCGCGGATTGGGCGTTCTTTGCCAAGAACGGCAACGACACGACGCAGGGCGCGATCATGTGCGCCAGAGCGCATACGCACAAGAAGAAGATCATCTTCATCAAGGGCTTCTATCACGGCGTGTCCCCCTGGTGCCAGAAGGTCGACTATCCCGGCGTCCTCCCCGAGGATGTCGCGAACAACATCTATATCGACTGGAACGATATCCCCGCGCTGGAGAAGGCCATCGCGGAGAACGAGGGCGAGATCGCGGCGTTTATCTCTACGCCTTACCTGCACGGCAACTTCTTTGACAACGTCCTGCCGACGCCCGGCTACTGGCAGAAGGTCCGTCAGCTGTGCACGCAGCACGACATCGTCCTGATCATCGACGACGTGCGCGCGGGCTTCCGTCTGGACACCGCCGGTTCCGACCACTTCTACGGCTTCGAAGCCGACATGATCTGCTTCTGTAAAGCGATCGCCAACGGCTGGAACGTCTCCTGCCTGTGCGGCAAGGAATTCCTCAAGAGCGCGATGAGCTCGCTGTCCTTCACCGGCAGCTACTGGATGAGCGCCGTGCCCTTCGCAGCCGGCATCGCCTGTATCGAGAAGATGAAGAAGCTCGACGCGCCGAAGCTCTTCAAGGAGCTGGGCACGAAGCTGGGCAACGGCCTCAAGGCCGCCGCAGCCAACAACGGCTTCGACCTGGTGGTCAGCGGCGAACCCGCGCTGTTCTACCTGCGCATCGCCAACGACGACAGCCTGTTCCTGCATCAGGAGTGGATCGCCGAGATGATGTCCCGCGGCATCTATCTGGCTTCGCACCACAACCACTTCATCAACGCGTCCCTGACGGACGAGGATCTCAACTACACCTTCGAGGTGGC
>ONWP01000241.1 GCA_900321595.1 uncultured Eubacteriales bacterium | reverse complement strand
GGTTTTCGCGTCGATCGGGAACATGCCGCTCGCCTCGGCGACGCCCATGACGCGGCGGCCGGTCAGCCTGTAATGGATATACCCGGCCAGCGTTGTCAGATGCGCCACGTTTTTCACGTGCGCTTCGCCGTTGAGGATCGCCTGATAAAAATGCGCGATGCTCCAGCGCTGCGGGATATTGAAGCCGAAAAGCTCCGTCAGCTCCGCCGCCGCCTGTCCGGTTATGGTGTTGCGCCAGGTCCGGAAGGGCGCCAGCAGATTGTCCGCGTCGTCGAAGGGCAGATAGCCGTGCATCATGCCGGAGATCCCGATGCAGCCGACGGTCGTCAGGGGGACGCCGCACTTTGCCTTCACGTCCTCCGCGAGCGAGGCGAAGCAGGCCTGCAGCCCCGCGTGCGCGTCCGCGAGATCATACGTCCAGATCCCGTCGACCAGACGGTTTTCCCACTCGTAACTGCCGCTCGCGACGGGCTTATGCGCCCGGTCGATCAGCACCGCTTTGATCCGGGTCGAGCCGAGCTCAATGCCCAGCGAGGTATTATTCAGATCCATTTTGACCGCCTCCATCGACTAATCTTTATCTATGTTATCATAGCACATCGGCGCCAAATCGTCAAGTAAAACGGCATGCCGCGCTTTACAAAAAAGGGCGAAAAACACATGGGCCGGACTTCTCCTTCAAGTCAGATTCAAGAATCTGATTTCATAATATTTATACATGCGCGGAGGGGATCAGATATGGACGAGAAGCAGGTCGGTTTGACAGATACTTTTCAGGCGGAAACAGCCGTTTCACAGACGGGCGAAACGCCGGCCGCAGAGTCGGCGGTGCAGCCCGAAAACAAGAAAAACAGCTCGCTGAAGGAGGCGCTCTCCTGGATCCTGACCATCGTGCTGGGCGTCGCGATGGCGCTCTTCCTCACACAGGTCGTGATCGTCAACGCGAAGGTGCCGTCGGCGTCCATGGAGGAGACCGTCATGACCGGCGACCGGCTCATCGGCAACCGGCTCGCCTACGTCACCAAGGATCCGGAGCGGTTTGATATCATTTTCTTCAAATACCCCGACGACGAGAGCCGCATTTTCATCAAGCGGATCATCGGCCTGCCCGGCGAAACGGTCGAGGTCAGGGACGGCAAGGTCTATATCAACGACGAAGCGACCCCGCTGGACGACAGCTTTATCCGCGAACCGATGCAGGGCAGCTTCGGCCCCTACGAAGTCCCGGAGAATTGCTACTTCGTGATGGGCGACAACCGGAACGACTCGCTGGACTCGCGTTTCTGGACGAACAAATTCGTGGAAAAGGACAAGATCCTCGGCAAAGCAATGTTCCGCTACTTCCCCTTCTCGGACATCGGAAAGATCGAATAAAACGCATCGCGTTCCAGAGCGGCCCGCACCGGCCGCTCTTTTTTTGATGTCCAAACGCGAAAGGATTCCCTTACAAAAAGGCTCCCGCCGCAGCGAGAGCCTGAATCTGTTTTCCGGTCACTTCCCCAGACCGAAGACGGTTTTGAAGAAGTAAGCGATCATGTGGAACATCCGAATGAGCGAACCGAAGAAGGTTTTCGGATGGACTTTGCCGCAGTAAGCGCAGGCGTTTCCGTCCGGCTGCGCCGGTTCAGCCGCGGGCTCGGTGGGCTCGACAACGGGCTGCGTGGGCTCAACCGCAGGCTGCGTCGGTTCGACCGCCGGCTGTGTGGGCTCAACCGCGGGCTGTGTCGGCTCCTCGGTCGGCGCGTTCGCCAGCGCGTCCAGATGCGCCGCCAGCTCTTCGTCCGTGAGGGGCGCCAGCACGTGGAAACCGTCCGCCGCGCGCGCCCGCATGAGCAGGCTGATCCTCGCCGTGTTCACGATCGGCGAGCCGTCCGCCGCCGCGATGAAGCGGATATTCCGCAGCGACAGCACGCCGCCGCCCGTATTGACGATCGTCAGCGTCCGATCCGCCGGGATCGTCACCGCCACGTACTTCGTGCCGTAATTGACGCTGTTTTGCGCGCCGTTGACCGTGAAGGTCGTCGCGCCGCTTACGCCCGCGGCGCTCAGCCAGACGCTCGTGACGCTGTCGCTGAGCTTCACGCTCAGACTGCCGCCGGTCTGACCATCTGCAGGCGCGGCCAGCCACAGCTCATTCGTGGGCAGCGCTTTCTTGTACTTCGCGTAGTCCGCTTTTGTGCTGATCGTCAGACCGTCCGTCAGCAGTCCCACGCATCCGTCGATCTCGTCGATCGCGCTGCGCAGCGTCTGCTCCTTCCAGTCGGCCTGATGCGCCTTCTGATAAGCGCTGTATACGACGGCGCTCTTCGGCGACGCGCCTGACACGCTTCCCGCGGGGTCGTAGACGCGCACCCCGTCGAAAATGAACCGGTAGCTGTCCTTCGAACCGTGCGCCCGCGCGAAATACTTATTGTAAAACGCGCCGATGGTCACGGTATAGGTGTCGTACGCGAGCGCGGTCTTACTGATGACCGGCGTCCGGTAGTAGGCCTGCGTGCTGTCCGGCGCCGCGACCCATGTACCCGTATCCGGGTCATAGTCATAGCCGAAATACGTGTCGACAATGAAGCTTTTCGTTTTGTTATTCGAATCCGTGATCGTATAAGACAGTGCGGCCGAGCTGCTGTCCACCGCGGAAAGCACCTCGAAGCCGGTGCCGGTGAACGTGAACGTCACGTGCGGCACGTTCGCGAACATATCGTCCTTCGTGAGGTCCTCGCCTTCCGAGACTGTCGCGTACCGCGCCGTCCCGCCGAAGTACTGCGAAGTCGAGTCAGAATCGACGTTGCCGAAGACGTCGGTCTTAGTAAACAGATCCTGCACGCTTCCGTCGGCTTCACCTACGAGTTCCCAGC
>ONWP01000058.1 GCA_900321595.1 uncultured Eubacteriales bacterium | reverse complement strand
GATTTTACCTACGGGATCTGCGACGCGCCAAGCGGGATGCTGAGAACCTTCGAGAAGCTGTATGACGCGCCGGAGGGAAGCGCCAGGGGAGAACTGTACGGTCTGAATCATCTGTCCTACTTCAAGTCGGTCACGATCGACGGCCGCGACGTTCTCAATGAGATCATTGAAAACGACCGCGCTTACGTTGATACGGATCTTCGTTATTTTGAGCGTTCTCTGCTCAGAGAACGGCACGCGATCCTGAATGAATACCTGTATTATTTCTATTACCGGGAAAAGGCAGTCGCGAACATTTTAAACGCAGCGCAGACACGCGGCGAACAGATCGCTGAGATCAACCGAAAGATGACCGCCGAATTATCCGCGATCGACGTTGAAAAAGATTTCGATCAGGCGCTCGCGATCTTTGAATACTGGTATGGCGAACGAGAGAACAATTACATGGCGGCGGAATCCGGCGTCAAGCGTCAGACGAAATGGCACTTCGACATCTATGATAAGGATTCCGGCGGTTACGCGGGAGTCGCGCTCAATTTCATGCAGATCGCGCGGGGCGGGAAGCCGGATTCCATGATCCTCTGCGTACCGAATCGCGGCGCGATCGACGGCCTTCGCGATGACGACGTGGTCGAGATCACCTGCGATATCGTGGACGGCGAAGCGTATCCGCATCATTTCGGGCAGGTGGACGAACAAAACCTTGAACTGATCCGCCGCGTCAAGATCTATGAGCGTCTGTCAAGCGAGGCGATCCGGACGAAGAGCCGGACAAAAGCGATCGAAGCGCTGACGCTGCATCCGCTTGTTGCGAGTTATTCTCTCGCGACCGCGCTGATCGACGCGTACCTTGCGCACAATAAGGCGTATACGGAGGGTTGGAAATGAGCTTTATCGTCGGCGCCGCATCCACGAATGTCGACCTGTTGTATGAGAACATGCCGCGCATCCCGGCGCCGGGAGAAGAGGTTTATACGAATCGTTTTTCTCTGCAGCTGGGCGGCGGTCTGCCGGCGACGCTGATCAATTTAGGGCGGCTCGGCATTCCGACTAAAATCGCGACTGAACTGGGGGAGGATCTCTTTTCCCGTTTCGCGAAGGAGCAATTTGAAAACAGCCGAGTTTCGCCGATCAATCTGTATCACGGCGATCAGATCCCGGTCAATATCACAAGCGCGATCATACTGAAGGACGACAGAAGTTTTGTCTCCTACGGAAAAGGGGATCTCGAATCTGATCAGGCGGCGCAGGACGCATTCTATCAGCTCGCAAAAGGCGCGAAAATCTGTCTGATGTCCGCCGGCGGATTCCTTGACGTTTATCGAAAGCTTAAGTCGGAAGGAACGACAATGGTTCTGGATATGGGCTGGGATGACAATCTGAGCTTTGACAAGTACGGCGCTTTGCTTGCTCTCGCGGATTACTATACGCCGAATCAAAAAGAAGCGATGAAGCTGACAGGCAGCGATTCTCCGCGCGCCGCGGCTGAATTGCTGAGACGGCACTTTGCGCATGTGATCGTCAAAGTGGACAAGGACGGATGCATCGGCGTCGATGAGGACGGCGAATTCTTCTGTCCGAGTGTCGAACGATTCGTCAACATCGACAGCACCGGCGCCGGCGACGCGTTTCTTGCAGGCTTCTGTTACGGACTGTACAGAGACCGGTCGTTCCGTGAATGTATTGAATTCGGTAATATTACAGGCGGGAAAGCCGTTACGGCCGTCGGCGCGCTCAGCGCGTATGTGACAGAAGAAGAGCTGCTGGCGATCCATGCTTCAATGCACGCTTAACAGGAACGGAGGTCTATTGAATGAATTCCATCGTTACATTTGCGCTTCGGTTCGCCGCAGCTGAGCTGATCCTGACTGCGATCCAGTTTTCGCTTCGAAAAAAGGAAATCAAGACTCGGCTTCGCTTCATTCTGATCGCTGTAAAAGCGCTTCTGGGGATTGCCTGCGCAGTCATCGTGCTGGCAGGTCCTGTCCAGCTGCGGTTTCTTCAGCCGATGCTGTTCGCCTTCTATGCGGCGCTGTTTACGGACGCTGCGGCAGATCTCATCATTACGATCGTCTACCTGATCCGGAAAAAGGATCGAAGCTTTACTGCCGCAAAGATCGTAAGCCTCATCCTTGGCGTTGTCTTTACGGCGTTCGGCATTTACAATATGCAGACGGTTCATCCCAAATATCTGGAATACACGTCCGATAAGCTGAAGGATACGCACACCTTCGTTTTTGTTGCGGACCTGCATGTCGGCTCCGCGCAGCCGTTTTCCGTAACAAAGAAAACAGTCGAAGAGATCCGATCTCTTAATCCTGATTTTGTTGTGCTTGGCGGCGATATCACGGACGACTATACGACGAAGGAAGAAATGCGGGATACGTTCGCCCTGTTCAGCGCTTTTGAACAGCCTGTTTATTATGTCTACGGCAACCATGATCGACAGGGACACGCGCAATACGCCAACGGTCTGCAGTACACGGAAGAGGAACTGGAAAAGGCGATCACGGACAGCGGCGTTATCATCCTGAAGGATAAATTTGAAACCATCGCGCCGGATCTTCTCCTGCTCGGCAGGGAAGATATCAGTGAAGGCGAAGGCCGTGCGGAGATCACGTCGCTTGTCAATCCCGACAAAAACGCTTATCTGATCGTCGCCGATCATCAGCAGACGCAGTTCAAGCAGAATCTTGCCGTCGGAACGGATCTTCAGGTCTCCGGTCACACGCACGCGGGACAGCTTTTCCCGCTTCGCTGGTTCTATGAACTGATCGGATCTGTTTACGGTGACTATGAAGCGGACGGCGCACACATGAATATAAGCGCGGGCGCCTGCGGATGGCGGGAACCGCTCCGAACGGAAGCGAGATGCGAATTTGAATTCATCACGTTAAAACCGGCCAAATAGAATATCGCCGACGGTTTGGACACCGTCGGCGATTCTTTTATTCAACAGATTTGAGCGATTCCACCATATCCGTTCGCTTGATCTTGCCGCTGAGCATCCGCCCCGCGATAAACGCGAACAGGATCGTTGCGAGTGTCGCGATCAGATAGACATACCAGGGGATCGAGTCCACAAACGTGACGGCGTCAATCACAATAAACGTGATCAGCAGCTTGTGCACCAGGATCCCGAGCCCGAGTCCGATCAGGATCCCGAAGAACGTCAGAACGCGATTCTCGCGGAAGATATAGGACGTCAGCTCCTTTTCGCGGAATCCCAGTACCTTGATCGTGGCCAGTTCCCGTTTACGCTCAGAGACGTTGATATTTGACATGTTATACAGAACGATAAACGCGAGGAGCGCGGCGGAAGCGATGAAAATACCGACAACCGCGCTGAGAACGCCGATTACATGATTCAGAGCGTCAGCCGTGTCAGACACGAACGCGACCGCGTTCACGCCTTCGATCGCCATCGTATCCGTTGCATACTGTGCTTTCTGCGCGCTGCTGACGCGAACCTCATCCGAAAGCTTCGCAATGGCGTAATTATATCTGCACGGCTCCTGCGTCAGATACTGATAGGTGTTCTCTGTCATATAGACATAGCTGAACGTATAGTTTTCAGCGATGGCACTGACCTTTGCCGAAATTCTTTTGCCGTTTCCCAGGGTCATTGAAACGTCTTCACCGACGGAAATTCCCTTAGCGCGGGCAAAGCCCTCTGTGACGATGACGTATCCGTCAAGCAGAGACAAAACAGATTTTGTGTCAGGATCCGCAAGTCGGACATACTGATTCAGCTGCGCCGCATCCTTCGGGATAAAGAGGTAAACGTCCTGCATGGAATCATTCCCGGCTTTTCCGCCGCTGACCGACTGCATCGACGTAAGCATGGATTCCTTCAGTCTTGTATCTGTCGAGAGAAGCTGTAAAAGCGCGCTGTCGGGTTCCTGCGCGTCCGCAAAAACCAATTGGACGTCATAGTCGGAGATGCCGCCTTCGCCGTACTGCGCTTTCATCAGGTCGTTAATGGAAGTAAACAGACCAGTGCTTGCAAGAATGAGCGCCGTGCAGCCGGCAATGCCCGTGACCGTCATGATCAGTTTGGATTTCTTTCGGAAGAGATTGCGGATCGTGACCTTGCCGGTAAAGGAAATGTGCTTCCAGATAAAAGGAATATACTCAAGCAGCACACGTTTGCCGGGCTTGGGCGCCTTCGGCCGCATGAGCGCAGCGGTTTTTTCATGCAGCTCCTTCCGGCTGACGATCAGAGCGGCCGCGACAGTCGTCAGGACCGCGATCAGCATACCAAGTATGATGCTCAGGGGCGGGAACTCGAATCGGAGCGGCGGCATCGTGAACATGATGGAATATGCGCGGAAGATCGCGAGCGGCAAACAGAAGATCCCGATGACGATCCCGACGGCGGCGCCCATCAGACTGGCAAACAGGGCATAAAGCACATATTTTGCGCTGATAGAACCGGAGGAATATCCCAACGCTTTCAGCGTGCCAAGCTGCGTCCGCTCCTCCTCCACCATTCTCGTCATTGTCGTCAGGCAAACCATCGCCGCAACAAAGAAGAAAAACGCAG
>ONWP01000057.1 GCA_900321595.1 uncultured Eubacteriales bacterium | reverse complement strand
CGTTTCGGCGGCAAATACGCAAAGCGCGTTCTGGTCGCGACGTCGCTGCGGTTCCGGTCGAACCGGGACGCGATCCGCCAGCGCGCGCTCAACATGAACATTCGTCTGATTGAACCGAACAGCTTACAGGAACTGCAGCAGGAGATTGAACAGGCGGACTGTCTGTTCCCGGCTGATTGATCTCATAAAAACGAAAATATTTCGACCCCGCGCTGTCCGGCGCAGGGTCATGCTGTTTTAGTAATGTATTTGTCAATTGCCGATCCCCGTCAGAACGCCGTCTTTCCAGAAGCCGGAGATCGTTTTGCCGTTCTGATAATAGTAGATGCCGAAGCCGTTCGCCCTGCCCCCGACCATCTGGCCGCCGTAGTGGTCGCCGTTGGGAAGCGGGACGGAGATGTTGCCGTTGTGCGCGGCGTTGCCGGTGATCGCCGTCGGCGCCGCGGTCGGGAAGCCCCGGCGATAGGTCGGCGCGGCCGGACTGGTTCGCGGCTGCTGCGGCGCGTACTGCATCATGCTGCCCTGCAGCGTCGCGTGCCACGCGGGCTCATACGGATTCGCAGCGCCGGCATACTGCGGCGCGTTGATCTGCCCGGCAGGCGCCTCATACTGCGATCCTGCGCTTTGGCCCGGCATGGCGCCGGCGGATGCAGGTGCGCCCGCGCCTGCCATCGCCTGCCGAATGCGTTCAACCAACGCGGGATGCTTCGCGAAGACCATCGCCGTCGCGACGCTGACGTCGTCCGCGTCCTGCTTCGACATCTTGCGGATCGTGAGGAAACAGATGATGTAGAGCGCGATCAGAACAACGTAGAACAGGGAAACGCTCAGAATGGTGCCGATGAACAGGCAGTAATCGTAGAGTCCGTGAACCAGGACCGGCAGGATCAGGCTCAGCGCGAGCATTTTTCTCGCGTTCGCGGCAAAGCTGCCCGTCTGATCCTGCGGGGAGAGGTACTTTCCGGCGATCAGTCCCTGCTCCAACAGGTGCGCATTTTTCGAAGCGTGCCACCGCGTATAGAAGGTTCCCATGATGACGGCGAAAAACATATGGCCGGGAACAGCGGTAAACATCCGGGAGACCGCGGCAGAGAAACCGAAGCTGAAAGAATACAGGACGTTTTCCAGTGCGGCGAAGCCGAGGGACACGAATACCGCGTAGATCACGCCGTCAAACAGGCTGTTGAAATTCTTGTTTTTGCGCGTCACCAAAAACAGAACGAGCCATTTGAGGCCTTCCTCGACCAGCGCGACGCCGAACACGGCGCTGATGCTCTGATAAACACGGCAGAGGACGGGAGAAAGGTATGCTTTCAGGTTTTCGGCCTGATCCGCCGTAATGGAAAACGTCAAATTCAGAATCCCGCTGAAGCCCATTTCCAAAAGGCTGGCAGGGAAGCAGATCGCCGCGCCGAGCCCGAGCAGCAGGAATAAAAGAGACAGCGGCTCCTTTTCCGCGCGGTCTTTTTTGTAGATGTACACGCACAGTACGATCGCCGGGATCAGGGCGAGCCCCACCAGGATCTGGATCACGTTAACAACTCCTTCGTTTTTACGGACTGTGTCCGAATGTATTGATGATATTATACTTTATCTATGATAAAACAACAAGTGTTTTTTATAAAATTGTGCAGACGCTGCTGTTTTTATGCGCAGTTCCTTTTCCGCGGCAGGCGCGAATCGCAACGGATCGCGCGTTTTCGATCTCTGTTCACGCACAGGAAAACCGGCCGACGCTTGACGGATCGCGCAATACGTGTTATTCTGAATATGAAAAAACGGATCGGAGGAATCACTTATGCGGCGTTACGCAAAAATGTCGGCGCTCTTTCTGGCGCTGGTCCTGATCTTTTCCTGCGCGGTCTTACCGGCGTTCGCCGCGCTGCGTTCCGGCGATCTGAACGGGGACAACAAGATCACCGCCCGGGACGCGAGGCTGTGCCTTCGCGCGTCCGCGTCGCTCGAAAAGCTGACAAGCGCGCAGAAGCAGGCCGCGGACGTGGACTTCGACGGCAGGGTCACCGCCCGGGACGCCCGGCGCATCCTGCGGTCGTCGGCGCGCCTCGAGCCGCTGCCCGCCGAGGGGCAGGGCATGACCACGACCGTGCCCGGGCAGACTTACGCCTGGGTGCAGGCCGGCATCCGTGTGCAGAAGCGCGACAACAAGACGGGCAACGGCCTGAAATACGAGTTTTTCGTCGGCCCGACCTTCCACGACTGCAACAAGGAATCAAACGGCATCTACGCGTCCTTCCGGGGCACCTGCACCGAGCCCCCGCGGATCATCCGGTCGGGACAGACCGTAACGCTGGACCTGACGCTGACGCTTGTCGAGGAACGGGGCAGAAACGGCGACCGCTACTTCAACGAACAGGCGCGGGTCATCCTCGACGACGCGGGACTGAAGATGGACCAGCGAACCGCGAACAAGATCATCTTCGGACCGGCTGTTTCCGGCGGAAATGACTGCTGTTCGGTTTACTCGCACGGTCAACTCTCCGATACGCCCGCCGCGAAGGTCAGCCACACCTTCGGTGCCGGCACGCCGGGACAGCAGCTCGGCATCTATTTCTCCTCCTGCGGCGGCGAGACGGTCTGGACCTACGTCTGGCAGCCCGTATGATCCGCCGATCAGCGGATTTTACACAGATAACAGCTCCCGCGGTCTTGACGGCGGGCGCGTTTTCGTGATAAACTGACTGCAGAAACCATACGGGAGGTATTGTTTATGTATTATCTTCAGCGCATACGCGGGATCCTGATCGTTCCGCTGGCAGTCATTATGCTCATCACAGGCATCTCCGGCGTGACGAAAAACGAGCAGATCCGGCGCGAGGAAGCGGTCGAGACCGCGACGCAGGACGACTTCGTGCCCGTCTTCCGCTTCGCGATCACCTCCGACACGCATCTGCGCACGGCGAACGACCCGCGCAACGCGGAGCGCTTGGCGGAGATGTTCCGCACGGCGTACGCCTACGCCGACAATCACCCGACCTATCAGTGCCTGGACGCGGTGCTGCTCGCGGGCGACATCGTCGACAGCGGTCACGACGACGAATACGCCGAGCTCAACCGCGTCGTTTCGGAAAGCATCCGCGAGGGCACGGAGTTCATCACCGTCATGGGCAACCACGAGTACCACTACGGCGGGCACGAGGGCTATATGCGCAACATGAACACCGAGCTGGACGTGCACAAGGTCATCAAGGGCTTCCACATCATCGGCCTGTCCACCGACCCGACGGACACCTGGCACACCCCGCTGCAGCTCAACTGGCTGAGCCGTCAGCTGCGCGAGGCCGCGAAGGACGATCCGGAAAAGCCCATTTTCACGATGCAGCACGGCCACATCTGGAACACCGTCTACGTCAGCCGCAGCTGGTACACCCAGATGAGCCTGCCCCTGCACATGGTCTACAGCCAGTATCCGCAGGTCGTCAACTTCTCCGGCCACAGCCACGGCCCGGTCAACAACCCGATCAACATCTGGCAGAACAATTACACCACGCTGGGCTGCGGCACGCTCAACTACTTTGAGATGGAGCGCGATATCGGAGACAACACCGTGCCCGCGGGCGCCGACCGCGCCGCGCAGTACACGATCGTCGAGGTCGACGCGAACAACCGCGTCCGGCTGCAGCCGTTCAACATCCTGACCGGCGACTTCTTCAAAACGCCGTCGAACACGGACGATCCCGACAAGCAGCTCGTCTGGCAGATCGACAAGCCGAGCGATCCGAAGTCCTTCGCCTACACCAAGGCCCGCAAGAAGACTGATTCTGCGCCGTGGTTCGAGGAGGGCGCAGAGATCACCGCGCAGGCCGGCGCGAACGACGTCAGCCTGACCTTTGAGCAGGCCAAAGCGGACGTGTGCGTCTACGGCTACCGCATCCAGATCGCGAAGGCCGCGAAGCCGAAGAAGACGGTCGCCGAGAAGGAGATCTACGCCGAATACTACTTCGAGCCCATGCCCGAGACCCAGAGCGTCACCATCGACGGGCTCGAGCCCGGCACGGACTACGTCGCGCGCGTGATCCCGCTGAACGTGTGGCTGGCCAAGGGCGAGCCGCTGACCACGGGCTTCACGACGGCGCCGTAAATACAGTTTATCGAAACGGACGGTCCCGCGGCCGTCCGTTTTTGAGTTGACAGCGCGCCGCGCAGGGGCTATAATATCTCTGTTTTGACGAAAAACGTCAGGAAACGGAGAACCTTATGACCTCGATCAGACGCAGATACATCGGCGACCGGGCTTTTTACAGAATGGCGCTCACCGTCGCCATGCCGATCATGGCGCAGAATTTCATATCCAATCTCGTGAACATGCTGGACAACCTGATGGTCGGCGCCCTCGGCACCGAGCAGATGTCCGGCGTGTCGATCGTGAACCAGCTGATCTTCATCTACAATCTGGCGATCTTCGGCGCGATGAGCGGCGTCGGCATTTTTACGAGCCAGTACTACGGCAAGCGGGATCAGCAGGGCATACGCTATACGCTGCGCTACAAGCTGCTCGCCGCCGTGGGCATCGCGATCGCCGCGGTCGCGATCCTGATCCTGTTCCACGACGGGCTGATCGGCCTGTTTCTACACGAGACGGGAGAGGAGGGCGATCTGGCCGCCACGCTCGCGTTCGGCAAGCAATACCTGTGGCTCGCGCTGATCGGCCTGGCGCCCTTCGCGCTGACGCAGGTCTTCGCCGACACCATGCGCCAGACCGGCGACACCGTCACGCCGATGATCGCGGGCTTTTCCGCCGTCGTCGTCAACTGCCTGTTCAATTATCTGCTGATCTTCGGCAAGGCCGGCTTCCCGGAGATGGGCGTGCGCGGCGCGGCTGTCGCCACGGCGCTGTCGCGGTTCTGCGAGCTGGCGATCCTGATCGGCTACCTGCTGACGCACAAGGCGCGCTTCCCGTACCTGCGCGGCGCGTTCCGCGGTTTTGGCATCCCGCGCAGGGAGCTGCGTGAATTCACCGTCAAGGGGATGCCTCTCTTTGTCAACGAGCTGCTTTGGAGCGCCGGCATGAGCATGCTCAGCGTGGCGTATTCCCTGCACGGCCTGACGGTCGTCGCCGCTTGCTCGATCTCGTCCACCGTTTCGAACCTGTTCAGCATCGCCTGCATGAGCATGGGCGTGACCATCGGCATCATCGCCGGGCAGAAGCTCGGCGCGGGTCTGCACGACGAGGCGGTCGATACCGTCCGCAAGCTTATCGCGTTTTCTGTTGCGCTGGGCTTTGTCGTCGGCGCGGCGCTGTTTGGCTTCGGCGGACTGATCACGGATCTGTACCGGACCAGCGAAGCGTCCAGGGAGCTGGCGGCCTATTTCCTGCGGGTGTTCGGCTGCATCATGCCGGTCATCGCCTTTGCCAACGCGACCTACTTTACGCTGCGCTCCGGCGGGCGGACGTTCGTCACGTTTCTGTTTGACTCCGTCTTCATGTGGGTGCTGCCGGTGCCGACCGCCTTCGCGCTTTACTATCTGTTCCATCCGGATATCCATATCGTTTTCCCCATCGTACAGGGGCTGGAGATCCTCAAGTGCGTTGTGGGCTATATCATGATGAAAAAACGCGTCTGGGTACGCACGATCGTCTGAAAGGAGCAAAACCATGACGGAACCCCATTGGAATTACGACTATTCGCAGACCCTCTGGATGAAGATGTTCCTCGCCCGTCCGGATTTCCCGAACGGCAGAAGCGAGGTGCTGATCAGCTTCGAGCAGGCGCTGGCGATCATCAAAACGATCGACCGGCTCACCCTCGGCCGGCTGAAGATCGTCTATCTCGTCGGCTGGCAGGGGCTGGGACACGACGACTGCTACCCGGAGATGGAGGTCGTCAACGACTTCCTCAAGCGCGACTGCGACGCGGACGGGCGGGAAAGCCTGCTTTGGCTCGTGGAAGAGGCAAAAAAATACAATACCGTTGTCAGCTATCACGGCAACCTGGCGGACTGCTATGACGCGAACGCGTCCTTCCCGGCGTTTGCCGCCGCGAACGCGGTCGTGAACGATCCGGACGGCAAACCGGCCGTCATCGAGCGGTTCAACGACCGCAACGCGTATAAGACCTCCTATAAGCAGTTCTGGGACAGCGGACTTTTCAAACAGCTTTGGGACCGCTTCTGCGACGCCGTGCCCGTCCGCGAGGCCGGCACGGTGCATCTGGACAACTTCTGCATCGCGCAGAACATGAACCCCTACACCTCCGTCGAAGAGGAGGACGAGGCGCGAAACAAAATGCTCGACTATATCGCGTCGATGGGCATTGACGTGACCACCGAGTACACCTACCGCGAGCTCGAGCTGCGCGCCGACAGCCGGGAGCACCCCATCGGGAAGTATTACGCCCGGTTTGTCGACGAGCTGCCCGCGGGCGACTGGCGGGACGCGCCGATCCGCGCGCTGGGACGCATTCCCGCGTCCTGGTGGACGAGCAACATGACCGCGCAGGAGTGCGTCGATATCCCGCCGCAGCTCTACAGCGGCCACCTGACGGACGCGGCGCTGGGCGCTGTTTTCTACGGCGCGATGCACGGCGAGGACATCTGGATGAACCACGGCGTCGATCCGCAGGTGTGGATCCCGCTGTTTATCCGCGATTATTGTACATATCAGCTGCCGTACTTCTACCTGAACCGTCACAAGCGGCTGTCGATCGAGGGCGACGGCGAAACCGGGTATACCGCGTATTTCTCCGGCGGAGTCGTCACGCGCGGCAGGGACCGGAGCATCGCGAAAGACGGGCTGACGCTCAAGCGCGAAAACGATCTGCTCCTGCCGCTGGACGCGGAAGCGAGCACGCTGATCGCCTTCAGCGAGAACGGCAGGACCGGCGAGTGGAACGTCCCGGACGCGGCGGACGGCACGTACCGCGTCACCGAGGTCGGCCTGACGGAGAACCG
>ONWP01000054.1 GCA_900321595.1 uncultured Eubacteriales bacterium | reverse complement strand
TCGCAGCGTATCCGGCATGGCGGCGCCCGTCTTTCCGCAGGCGTGGATGAACCGAAGCTGACGGTCCTTTTTGTCGATGATGACCTGTGTCATGGCCTCGTTGAGCGCCTTCGCGCCCAGACTGCCGCCGAAGGAGAACACGACCGGTCTGCCGTCCGGCGAAACCTTCGCCTTCGCGGCCTTCGGATCCGCCCGCAGGATCGCCTCGCGCACGGGCAGCCCCGTCACGACCGGCTTATTTTTGCAGGTCATATACTTTTCAGCCTCCGGACTGGTCAGCATGACGCAGTCCGCGCGCTTGGCGAGCATCTTATTCGTGACGCCGGGATAGGCGTTCTGCTCGTGGATACAGGTGCGGATCTTCAGCTTCTGCGCGGCCTTGAGCACCGGCCCGCTGACGTAGCCGCCGAACCCGACCACCACGTCGGGACTGAAATCGCGGATGATGCGCTTTGCTTTCCCCATCGCGAGGAACGCCTTGACGAAGACGATCAGATTTTTGAGAATGCTTTTGACGGATTTGCCGCGGCTGAAGCCTTCCACGTCCAGCCCGGTAAAGGCGAAGCCCGCCTTCGGCACAACGTCGGCCTCGATCTTGTTCGGCGTGCCGATGAACAGGATCTCGCAGTCCGGCTCCCTGGCCCGGACCGCCGCGGCGCTCGCCAGCGCCGGATTGACATGTCCGCCGGTGCCGCCGGCGGCAAAAATGATTTTCATGAAGCTTGATCCTCCGTGACGACAGGCGTTCTGACTGTTTTTGTTTTCTTTGTCTTTGAAGCGCGGATCGGTCTGCCAAGCAGGTCGATGCGCGCGTCGCTCGACACGCTCAGCACCATGCCGACCTCGCACAGCAGCATGATGATGGACGAGCCGCCCTGGCTGATAAAGGGCAGAGACACGCCGGTATTCGGGATAAACTCCAGACACACCGCGATATTCAGGATGGCCTGCAGCGCGATGTGGAAGGAGACGGCAAACGGGATGATGCAGGTGTTGCGGGAGCGGAAGTACCCGGCGATGCGCATGCCGCGCCAGGTCAGCAGCACGAAGAGCAGCATGAGCAGGGCAGCCCCCCAAATGCCGGTCTCTTCGCAGATGATCGAGAAGACCATGTCGTTTTCCGCCTGCGTGACCCAGGAATATTTCTGCAGGGAGTTGAGGTAGCCCTTGCCCGCGAGGCCGCCGGACGCGATCGCGTAGATGGTCTGCGTCTGCTGAAGCCGCACGTCGTTCGGCGACAGGCCGCGGTCCATCCAGCTGTAGATTCGCGCCTTCTGATAACCGCTGATGAGCGGCACGTGTCTGAGCAGCTCGTCGTACAGATCCTGCTCATGCAGATTCTGCTCGTCGGCGCTGCGGGGACGCTGAACGCCCTCCTTTTCCTCGTCGCTCAGGGCGGAGTAAGCGGTGCGCTGCTCCTGCCATGCGGCGCGGTCGGCCTTGACGACGCGCGTCGCCCGGTAGAAGACGACCAGCACGACGCTCAGCAGCACAAGCGCCAGCGCGGTGACCACCTTCACGGCATGCTTGAGCCGTTTGTAGCGGATCACGTACCGGATCTGATGGATCTCCTTGCCGTCCGGCGTGAACTTACCGGTGCGCACGCGCATTTTCTTGAAGTAGGGGAAATGGAACTGATACTTCATGAAGATCAGGATCGCGTAGGTCAGGAAAATGATGATCAGGAAGCCGGACAGATGCGACTCCGCCGCGGTCAGGACCGCGTAAACGATGCACTTGAGCAGGAAGTAGAACTGCAGCCCCTTTTCGGTCGGATGGAACCAGCGGAAGAATCTGCGCTGCTGCGCCTTGATCGCCAGCATGCTGCACAGGTCGCGCGCCCGCTGGCCGAAGCAGAACGTCGCCGAAAGGATCACGCTGAATTTCGCGATCTCAGACGGCTGGATAAAGACGCCCGCGATGCGGACGGCGCGCAGTCCGGTCACAACGCAGACCAGCAGCAGGCTCATCGCCATCGCCGTTGAGAACAGCTCGACCAGCATCGACAGATTCAGCGCCTGATAGCTGATCATCGAGAGGATGACCATAAGCACCGTCCCGATCACGACATAGACCAACTGCGATCCGACGGCTTTATAACCGTCCGTGTGGAACGTCACAGACAGCTGAACCGCGAGTCCGAACACCACCAGCGCGTACGTCAGAATCGCGTAGATGGGATCGCCGAACCCGTTTACGAAATTGAGTCTCCACCACTTTCTTCGCGTCATCGCGTCCTGCATCTGTCTCTCCCCTTTCAGACTCCTTCTCTTTATTCAGCGCTCGAAGCCGAGCAGCACCAGGCCGACCGCGAGCGCGCTGCCGGCCAGATTGGTGCCGGCGATCCATGCGGTCACGGCGCGATCAGACGCGCCGCGTTCTTTCAGAAAACTGTGCAGCGGATGCGCTTTTACGCTCCGTTTGCCGCGCGACAGCCGGAAGACCGCGACGGGCAAAACCGCGGAAAACCATTCCGCGACGAAGCCCAGCCCCGTCAGCAGCGGCAGCCAGATCATGTCCGTCATGACGCCGCAGACCACCGACAGCGCGCCGAGCGCGTAAGTCCCCGTCTTCCCCGGGGCCATCGTCCTGCCCGCGTGAAACGGCAGGAAGGCCAGCGCCGCGCC
>ONWP01000260.1 GCA_900321595.1 uncultured Eubacteriales bacterium | reverse complement strand
TTCGTCAACTGCGACCTCAACGGCGACGGCAAGCTGCTCGCGGGCGAGGCGCGGAAGATCCTGCGCTACTCCGCGAAGCTGGAGACCGCGCTTTGATTCGCAATTCTTTCATATAAACAAGCGGGTCCGGAGTTGTTCCGGGCCCGCGGATGTATTTATGCAGTGTCTCCTGTGATATCGCTCACACGATGCAGTATTTGCTTGTGTGCGCGGTATGTTTGCCGTCAGATCTCGGTGATAACGCCGCATCTTTCGGTGCAAATCGTGCTATCTGTCAGTTGTTTTGTTCTCGTCCCACGCTTTAAGTATGGATTCAACTTTCGCGATCAGCTGTTCTTTTTCCGGGATCACATATGTATAGGTAGATGCGAAAATATTGTTGGAAAGCCCGCCGAGCGCGTATTCGGCTGTTACGTTGTTTTTATCTGTGCAGAGAATGATCCCGATTGGGGGATTGTCGCCAGGTTCGTTTATTTCGGCAGCGTAGTAATTGAGATACATATTCAGCTGTCCGACAGCTTCGGGCATCAGCTTTACTGTTTTCAATTCAATCAGGACATAAGCGTGAAGCTCTTTGTTGTAAAAAACCATATCCACATAATAGTGGGTATTGTTCAAAGTCACCCGCTGCTGTGTACCGACAAACATGAATCCCCGCCCGAGCTCGAGCAGAAAGTCTTCGATCTGACGAACCAGCGCCTTTTCCAAGTCGCTTTCAAGAACCGGTTTGCTTTCGGGAATTCCCAGAAATTCAAATACATAGGGATCCTTCACGATATCGGCGGGTTCGGTGATCTCTTGTCCTCGGGCCGCAAGCTCCAGTATCTTTTCCTTGTTTGCCTGCCCGTCAGAAAGCAGCAGACGCTCAAATAGTGATGAGCTGATCTGGCGTTTCAATTCGCGAACCGACCAGCCGGAGCGTTCACATTCTTTTTCATAAAAACCACGACGGTCAGGATCGGAAATGCTCATCAGCTCACAATAATGTGACCAGCTCAATTTTCCAGACAGCGTCTGGACTTTTTCATGCGTCAGATAAAACTGGCGCATGTTATAGAGATTTGCGCGTGAGAAACCCCTGCCGAATTCAGCTGACAGTGATTTTGATAATTCCTTCAGCGTCTGTTTGCCGTAGTCGGCGCGATCCGGAATGGTTTGTTCGAATTCGGCGATGATTCTGCCGACATTTCAGTAAGTGATGAGGAGCTCGCTGTTTACCTGCGCGGCTACGCGTTCGCGAGCAGAATCAAGCACGCCGCGGATTTCGCTGATGATATGATTCATTTTCTCCGGATCAATCAGCGTGCTGTTTGTTCCCTCAATCTGATTGTGCATAAGATCAAATCCTCAAATTGAATTCCCGTCGGCAAATCATAGCCCGTCGGTGCGCGGTCACGCGATCACGAGCTTCTTCGCCGTTTCGACGGCGGCGCGGAGCATGTCGTCGTCGAGGATCTTCGCCTCGGCGTCTCTGGCCTCGGCGACGGTCGGCCGGGTCTTCGGGTGCTTCGGCGTGAAGACGGTGCAGCAGTCCTCGTAGGGCTGGATCGACGTTTCAAACGTCTCGATGCGCCGGGCGTACTCGATGATCTCGCTCTTGTCGAGGCCGATGCAGGGCCGCAGCACCGGCAGGGGCGCCGCGTCGTCGGTGCAGGCGATCGCCTCCATGGTCTGGCTCGCCACCTGCCCCAGGCTCTCGCCGGTGATCAGACAGCCGCAGCCGTTGTCCCGCGCGATCTGCCCGGCGATGCGCATCATCAGCCGCCGCATGGTGACGGTGAACAGTTCTCTTGGCGCCTCGTCGCGGATCTTCTCCTGCAGCTGTGTGAACCGCACGGTGTACAGCGTGATCCTGCCGCTGTAGCGCGAGACGGCCTCGAGCAGATCGTGTACCTTTTTTTCGGCGAGGACGGAGGTGTAGGGCGGGCTCGCGAAGTGCACCGCGGTCAGGCGCACGCCGCGCTTGGCCATCAGGTAGGCCGCCACCGGGCTGTCGATGCCGCCGCTGATGAGGATGCAGCCGTGTCCGCCGGTTCCCGCCGGGATGCCGCCCGCGCCGGGGAGCTGGTTGCCGTGGATGAAGGCGTATTGGTCACGGATCTCCACGGTCACCTTCACGTCCGGATCATGCACGTCTACGGTCAGGTGGGGGAACCGCGACAGGAGGTAGCCGCCGACCTCGCGCTGGATATCAGGGGATTTGAGCGGAAATTTCTTGTCGGAGCGCTTCGCCTCGACCTTGAAGGTTTTCGCGTCCGTCAGCTGGTCGGTCAGGTATTCCCGCGCCGTCGGCAGGATCACGTCCATGTCCTTTTCGCATTTCGCGGCTCTGGTGTATGCCACGATCCCCAGCAGCCTTCCGGCGGCTTCGGCTGCCGCGTCCATGTCGCAGTCGTCCGTCAGCGGCTCGACGACCGTGGTGGACTGGGCGCGGCGGATATCGTATTCGCCGCCCGTTTTGCGTAGGCTGTGGCGCAGGTTCTTGAGCATCACGCTCTCAAAGGTGGAACGGTTGAGCCCCTTGAGCGCGAGCTCGCCGTCCTTGAGCAATATCACTTCATTCATTTATCTGCGGATCCTTTCGATGGTCTTGCGGATGGCCTCCGCCGCCGCATACGCCTCTTCGACGGTGTTGAACCGGCTGAAGGAGACGCGGATCGCCGAATCGATGCGTTCCGGCGGCAGGTGTACGGCGGTGAGCACCTCGCTGCGGTGGCCGCGCTTGCAGGCGGAGCCGGCGCTGACGTATACGCCCATTTCGCACAGGGCGTTGACCGCCGGCTGACTGGGAACGCCTGTCAGCGACAGGTTGACGATGTACGGCAAACCGTCGGCGGGGGAGTTGAACGCGACGTGCGGACAGTCCGCGAGCGCGTCTGTCAGCGCGCTTCGCAGCGCCCGCGCGTGCGCCAGGTGCTGCGCCGGGTCGCCGATGCGCTTCGCCGCTTCCGCGAAGGCCGCGATGGCCGGCATGGGCTCCGTGCCGGAGACGAGACCGCGCTCCTGCCCGCCGCCCACGAGGAACGGCTCGACGCGCACGCCCTTTTTGACGTAGAGCGCGCCGGCGCCTTTTATGCCGTGGATCTTGTGCGCGCTGACGGCGACGAGATCCGCGCCGCACTTGTCCGCCCGGAAGGGCAGCTTGCCGAACGCCTGTACCGCGTCCACGTGGAACAGCGCGTTCTTCGCGCACCGGCGCACGACGCGCGACACGGCGGGGATATCCGTGATCGTGCCCAGCTCGTTGTTGACCGCCATGCAGGACACGAGGATCGTCTTGTCCGAAAGCGCCTCCTCGAGCGCGGAAAGTTCAAAGCCGCCGTCGGCTCTTGCCGGCAGACGCACGACCTCGCAGCCCAGCGCCTCAAGCCGGTCGCAGGCTCTGGCGACGGCGGGATGCTCCGCCGAGGTGGTGACGACGCGGTTGCCCGCGCGTCTGCGCGCCAGCGCCGCCCCGAAGATCGCGGTGTTGTCGGCAGCCGTGCCGCCGGAGGTGAAATACAGCTCCGCCGGCGTACAGCCGAGGGCCTTCGCGACGGCCTTGCGGCTCTCGTCAAGCAGCTCCAGCGCGTCGAGCCCGCCGTCGTGCAGCGCCGAGGGATTTCCCCAGACGTCGGTCATGGCGCGCGCGGCGGCCTGCGCGGCTTCCGGCAGGGGCTGCGTCGTCGCGCTGTTGTCAAGATAGATCATAGCTTTGCCTCTTGCATAAAACGACAGCCGATCGTTATTTTCGGCTGTCCATTCTGATTTTCGGCAGATCCCAGCGGAAGTGCGCCGCCAGTACCCGCATGGTGATGACGAAGATCACGGTGATGATGACCGCGGGCGTCTCGTGCAGGACCGGTTTGCCGTAGTAGTAGATCACGGCGCCCAGCGTGCAGGGCACGGCGTATACCTGTTTGCGCAGCACCATGGGGATGGAGCCGAGCATGATGTCCCGCATCATGCCGCCGCCGATGCACGTGACTGTGCCGATGAAGATCGCGAGGAACGCGTTCTGGCTGTAGCCGCGCTGCGCGACGGTGTCGACGCCGACCGTGACGAAAACGCCCAGTCCCAGCGCGTCGAAGATATTGATGATCTCGTCGGAATCCTTCGGCATGCGGACGCGGAAGCGTTTGACCAGATACGCCGCGATCAGCGTCAGCGCGGACGCGCCGGCGGCAGTGGCCGTATAGACGGGATTGATGAACATGGACGGCGGATTGATGCCCAGAATGATGTCTCTGGTCAGTCCGCCGCCGACGGCTGTCACGCAGCCGATGATCATAGCGCCGAGGATATCAAGTTCCCGCCGAAGCGCCGACAGCGTCCCCGCGATGGAAAACGCGACGACGCCGATGAGCTCCGACAGGAAAAAGATGAGACTGTTGTCTCCCATATTGCGGTCAGGTCAGATCAGGCTTGTTGTCAAAGAAGACGATGGGGTTATGCTTGCCGTTGCGTACGCCCTCCAGCTCGAAGACCACGATCTCGTTCACGCCCTGGATCAGGAACGGCGCGGGCAGGTAGGCGCTGCGCTGCGGGCCCTTGTTCCAGTAGCGGGAAAGCGGTCTGCCGTTGATGAAGATCATGCCGTGGGTGAAGTCGGGCAGCTTGACGAAGGTGTCCGCGGGCGTCTCGTCGAGGATGAACTGCGCCTTGTAGAAGGTCGGATGGTCGAAGAAATACATGTCGGAATCGGGCTTGAAGTTGATGACGGAGAGGTCGCTGAGCTCGATTGGATACGCCGTCCAGTTGTAGACGAAGGTGGAGCCCAGCTGCACGCTGTCGGTGATGCCCTTGTAGTCCTTCAGCTCGCAGCCGAAGCTTGCGTGTCCCATGTTCTCCACGAGGATGGACAGGTCAAGTCCCTCCTCGGGCACCTTCAGGTAGACCTTCGCCGGCTCGTCGTTGCGGCTCTGGACCGCGTACAGGTCGTTTCCGACGTAGATGTAGCCTCTGTCGTGCAGGTCGTTGATGTACAGCGGCATATAGTCTCTGGGGCCGTTCAGATGCGTCCGGTACAGGATGTAGCCGTAACCCTGTCCCAGCTTTTCCATGGGCACGGGCTTGAGCATCTCCACGGGTCCGGCGATGTTTTCCAGATTTTCAAACAGGTCGGCGCAGTGCGACATGGGGATCTCGCCGTAGCGCGCCTTGGGCACCTGGGGATCCATCTGGACCTCCTCGCCCTGCCGGATGTGATTCGCGATCGTGCTCTTGAACAGCTCGAATTTCTTCGTCAGGTCGCCGGCCTCCGTCAGCAGGCCGTCGCAGTCGTAGCTGTTGACCACGGGCTTGAACTCACCGTCGGCCATGGCGCCGTTCATGAAACCGAAGTTGGTGCCGCCGCAGAACATATACGTCGCGATGCTGGCGTCGTCGGCCATGATGCGCTGCAGGCTTCTCGCGGCGTCCTTGGGGTCGCGCTGATAGTGCTGATAGCCCCAGGTGTCGAACCAGCCGTTCCAGAATTCCGAGACGAAAAGCGGGCCTTCCGTCTGGAACTCGCGCAGATAGGGCAGGTTGACGCTGGGATTCGCGCCGAACTTGGCTGTGCGCAGCACGCCTTCCACGGCGCCGCAGACCAGGTTGTGATCCTCGATGCCGTCGGAGGTGATCAGCGGCATATTGATGCCCCTGCTCGTCAGCGCGTCCGCGATGTGCTTCATATAGGCGCTGTCGTCGCCGTAGCTGCCGTATTCGTTCTCGACCTGCACCAGGATGATGTTGCCGCCGGCGCTGAGCTGATGCGGCGCGATCCGGGGGATCAGCTCGTCAAAATACTTGTCGACGAAGCCGATGAAGCGTTCGTTCATGCAGCGCAGCTCGATGTCGTCGTAGCGCAGCAGCCACCAGGGGAAGCCGCCGAATTCCCAGTCGCAGCCGATGAAGGGACCGGGGCAGACGATGGCGTAGAGCCCAAGCTCCTGCGCCAGATCCAGAAAATCCTCGACGTTGGCGTCGTCGCTGAAGCAGAACGCGCCCTCGCGCGGCTCGTGGATATTCCAGGGGATGGAGGTGATGACGGTGTTGAAGCCGCATGCCCGCATCTTCAGAAGTCTGTCGCGCCAATACTCCTTGGGAACGCGAAAATAGTGCAGCGCCGCCGCAGCGATGGTAAAGGGCTGCTCATCCAGCAGAAAATAATCGCTTCCCACAGAAAAAACGCTGTTGCCCATACGGTATCTCTCCTGTTCGACGTAGAATTTTAATTACAATCACGGTAATTATAACATTGAAAACGCGAAAATACAACCGTTTTGAGAAAATTCTTGTTTTCGGCGAAAAGTTTTCACAATTGCGGCCGCGCGCCGCATCGTCCGGGACTTGTAATTTACCGGTCCCGGCGGTATAATGAACCGGAACAGAGAAGGAGGTCTTCATTGTGCTCTACATTCCGCAATATCTCAGCCCGGATCTGACGGGCAGCCCCTTTGACGATTCTCCCGACGCCGAAACGCGCAAGGCGTCCGGCGGCGCGCTGCCGCAGGGCTTCTACACCACCACCGCGTTTCCCGGCTACATCAAGCTCGGCGGCGCGTGGCGCCTGCTGCCGGACTGCCGCATGGACGCGTGCGTCGTCCTCCGGGACGGCGAACCCGTCGTCACGGATCCGTGCGACGTGCGGGACGGCGACGACGTGGTCGTCGGACGCTCCGACGACGGCACCCGCGGTCTCTACGTGCGCACCGGCGCGTTCCGGTTCGAGACGGCGGATCCGGACGACTCCGAGGCGTTTCGCTCCGGCTTCTACCGGGAGACCAGTCAGACCCGGGACTATGAGCAGCTCTACGACGTGCTGCGCTACGACCGGGATCACGGGTTCATCCTGTGGGCGGTCGGCGCCGCGTGCGCCTTCGACTACGACGCCCGCAAGGCGATGGCGAATCTCATCAAGGCCGGCTACTGCGACGCCTTCATCTCCGGCAACGCGCTGGCGCTCTACGATCTGGAGGCCGCCATGTTCAACACCTGCTGCGGGCAGGACATCTACACGAAGCGTTATACCAAAAACGGACACTACAACCAGATGGACGTGCTCCAGCGCGTGCGCGCGCGGGGCGGCGTCCGCGAGCTGGTGCGCGGGGACAACCTGCGTGACGGCATCATGGCCGCCGTCGCGCGGGAGGAGATCCCGTTCCTGCTCACCGGCTCCACCCGGGACGACGGACCGCTGCCGGACGTGGTGACGGATTCGGTCGAGGCCAAGCGCCGGCTGCGCGCGTTCGCGAAGCAGGCCACCACAGTGGTGTGCCTCGCGTCGCAGAGCCTGTGCGCCGCCGTTTCCCGGCTGACGCCGACCTATCAGCCGGCCGGCGGAACGCTGCGGCCCGTCTTCTTTTTCGACGTGGACATCAGCGAATACCCCATCAGCAAGCTGCGCGACCGCGGGACCGGCGGCTATAACGGCATCGTGACGAATATCCAGGACTGTCTGGTCAACCTGGAACGCAATCTGATTTAAGGAGTGACGCATATGCTGCAGAGGATCCTCGCCTGGTTTCTGGCGCTGTTCGGCATCGCCGGACTGCTGCCGCAGACGCAGACCGCTGTGCCGGACGGCGCGGCGACGCTCGATCTGAAGGTCATGAGCTTCAATGTTTACGTTGCGGGCGTGCTGAACAAGTCGCCTGAAAACCGCGCCGCCGGCGTGACGGGGATCATCCTGCGCGAGGCGCCGGACGTTTTCGGCGTGCAGGAGGCCAGCCCGAAGTGGATGACCCTGCTGACGGACGCGCTGGGCGGCGTCTACGACCATGTGGGCGTCGGGCGCGACGACGGCGCGGGCGCGGGCGAGCATTCGGCTGTTTTTTACAAAAGGGACGCCTTCGAGCTGCTTGACGGCGGCACGTTCTGGCTGAGCGAGACGCCGGACAAGCCTTCAAACACCTGGGCGAGCGCCTATCACCGGATCTGCTCCTGGGCGAAGCTGCGCGACCGGGCGAGCGGCTTTGTCTTCGCGGTGTTCAATTCCCACTGGGATCATCTGTCGATCCGGGCGCGGGAAAAATCCGCGCTGCTCATCGCGGAAAAGACGGAAGCGCTCGCGCCGGGGATCCCCGTCGTGCTCACCGGGGACTTCAACTGCAAGACGAATACGATCGCCTATAATAATCTGGTGAACGCGGGCTTCACGGACGCCTGCGCCGTCGCGCCGGTCACCAGCGCCGTCGGGACGTTTCACGGCTATGAGGGGCTGTCCACCATGGGCAAATCGCCCATCGACCACATCATGTTCCGCGCCGGAACGGCGTGGTGCGCGCGGTACGACGTGCTGACCGATCAGGTGAACGGGATCTATCCCTCCGATCATTTTCCCATCACCGCGCTTCTGACGCTGTACGCATGAGATCCTTCACCGTAACGGAAAACGACCGCGGCCGGCGGCTCGACCGGTTTGTCGCCGCCAACGCGCCGAAGCTGCCCAAAAGCCTTCTCTATAAATATGTCCGGACGAAGCGCATCAAGGTCAACGGCAAAAAATGCGAGATCGACCGGCGGCTCGAAAAAGGCGATCTGGTGGAAATGTACATCGGGGACGAGTTTTTCGCGCCGCAGGAGCAGCGGTACGACTTCCTGAACGCGCCGAGATCGCTGGACGTCGTCTACGAGGACGACAACATCCTGATCGCGGACAAAAAGGCCGGCGTGCTCTCGCATCCGGACGCGGGGGAGTATGTGGACACGCTCATCACGCGCGTGCGGCGTTATCTGTATGAAAAGGGCGAATACGATCCGGCGGCGGAAAACGCCTTCGCGCCGGCGCTGGCCAACCGCATCGACCGCAATACCGGCGGCCTTGTGATCGCCTGCAAGAACGCGGAGGCGCTGCGCAGCGTGTGCGACGCCATCCGGGACCGGCGGATCGGCAAAAAGTATCTTTGCGTTGTGATCGGCCGTCCGCCGAAGCGGGAGGACACCGTCACCCTTTATATGGTCAAGGACGAGCAGAAAAACCGGGCGCTTGTCTATGACGCGCCGACGCCGGGCGGCAAGACCATGATCACCGGCTACCGCGCGCTGGACGCCCGGGACGGGCTGACGCTCTGCGACGTGACGCTGCACACGGGGCGCACGCATCAGATCCGCGCCACCTTCGCGCACCTGGGCTGTCCGCTGCTGGGCGACGGCAAATACGGCCGCAGAGAGGACAACAAGCGCTTCGGCGGCTACAAAAAGCAGTGTCTGTACGCCTACGCGCTCACGTTCCGCGTCCCGCCGGACGATCCGGTGCTGGGGTACCTGTCAGGAAAAACCGTCGAGACGACGAGCATCTGGTTCCGCGACGCCTTCTACGACGGCACGCTGGTGCGGTGAGAAGCCAACAGTTCAAAAACTTTCGGTCCCGGCCGGAAGTTTTTTGAATTTTAAGTTGGATTTAGGTTCGCTTTAAGTTTTTTTAGGCTCGCGCCCCTATAATGAAGCCACAACAAACGAAGGGGAGATGTGAACCATGAACACCGCGATGATTTTTCAGAGATACGAACTCAAGTACATGCTTACCGCAGAGCAGAAACAAAAGCTTTTGCGCCTGATGCGGGACAAAATGCAGTTGGACGATTACGGCAGAAGCTCCATTCGCAACATCTATTATGATACGCGGGACTTCCGGCTGGTGCGCAGATCCATTGAAAAGCCCGTTTACAAGGAAAAGCTCCGGGTGCGCAGCTACGGCAGCGTCGGCGCGGACGGTGTCGTCTTCGTGGAGCTGAAGAAAAAGTTCGAATCCATCGTCTACAAGCGCAGGATCGCGGCGACCGAAACGCAGGCAAGGCGTTGGCTCGCGGGACTGGAAGCGGCTCCCGAAGACGCGCAGATCGCCCGGGAGATCGACTATTTCAGGCAGTTCTACCGGTCTCTGCGCCCCATGGTGTATCTGTCCTACGAACGGGAGGCCTACTTCTCCGCCATCGGCGAGGACCTGCGGCTGACGCTCGACGAGAACATCCTCTGGCGCGACACGGCTCTGACGCTGACCGAGGAGCCCGGCGGCCGCCGGGTCATCCCCGCGGGCTCGACGCTGATGGAGCTCAAGACCGGGACCGCCATTCCGCTGTGGCTGGCGCGGTTCCTCTCCGAGGAGCGCATCGCCAAGATCTCCTTTTCCAAGTACGGCGAAGCGTACCGGCAGAAGATCACCGGAGACGTTCTCGGCGAGCCGGCGCGCGTCGCGTAAACGTCCGTCCGTTTCCGGATCGACTCAATTCCGACAGAACAGTATATGAAGGAGGAAATCACCATGTTGGAGAAAATGTTTACCGGTTTATTCGATACCACCGCGGCGCAGGCCGTCGACGTCAAAGAATTTCTGATCTGCGTGGGCTTCGGTCTCGTGCTCGGCGTCGTCATCGCCCTGTCCTACGCGTTTCGTTCAAAGTATTCAAAGAGCTTTCTGATTTCTCTGTGCGTTCTGCCCGCCATCGTCAGCGCGGTCATCATGATGGTCAACGGCAATATCGGCGCGGGCGTCGCCGTGGCCGGCGCGTTCAGCCTGGTGCGGTTCCGTTCCGCGGCCGGCTCCGCGAAGGAGATCGCCATGATCTTCCTGGCCATGACCGCCGGACTGATCGCCGGCATGGGCTATCTGGGCTACGGCCTGCTGTTCACGGTCGTGCTGTGCGTCGTGCTGGTGATCTGCAACACGCTGACCTTCGGCAAAAACCGCGCGAGCGTGTACCGCACCGTGCGCATCACCATCCCGGAGGATCTGGACTACACCGACGTCTTTGATCCGATCCTGAAGGAATATGCCCGCGACGCGAGGCTGATGCAGGTCAAGACCGTCAATATGGGCAGCATGTTCAAGCTGACCTACGACGTGACGCTGCGGCAGGCTTCGCAGGAAAAGGAAATGATCGATAAGCTGCGCTGCCGCAACGGGAA